>ONGV01000283.1 GCA_900317445.1 uncultured Eubacteriales bacterium
AATTCTGCTAAGTGCAGAAAGTTCTCCAAACAATGAAGCAACTAAATCAAATTTAAAAAACCCAATTAGCCCCCAATTAATAGCTCCAATTATAATTAGAGCAAGCACAATATTATCTAATAATTTCATAAATAAAACACTCCTTTTTTTTAGATTACATATAATAGTATTTCTAAAGAAGTATTAATTTATGTATTTTAAATAAATTAATTATAAAGTTATATTTCTATCAATAGGTTGAGATAAAGAAATAAAAGTATCTGTTCTTTGAACACCAGATATATTATTTATTTTATCTAATAAAGTAGTTTGTAAGTCTGACATGTTTTTGCATATAACTTTTGCAAACATTGAATAATCCCCAGTAGTAAGATGGAGTTCAACGATTTCTGGAATTTCACTCATATATTTGAAAACTGAATTAAAGGAAGATGTTTTATCAACATAAATTCCTACAAAACAACAAATATCATATCCAAGTTTAGATAAGTCTAATAAAATTCTAGAACCTTTTAAAACACCCATGTCTTCCATTTTTTTCATACGAACATGAATAGTACCACCACTTACATGACATATTCTAGCAATTTCTAAATAAGGAGTTCTACAGTCATTTATTAATAATCCTAAAATTTGAAGATCAAGGTCATCTAATTGGAGGTTAGGATTTATAGCCATAATATCACCTCAAAAAATTATTATATTATTATATAATTCTAACAAAAAAGAAGTTATTTTTAAAGTGGCAATTTGTGGTATGTATTTTTTACTTGAAAAAAGTCTTAAATTAACTTAATATTATTCTTATAGTTTGTTAGGAGGGAATGATTTATGAGTATTGTATTTGGAATTTTAAAATTTTTAGGAGTATTTATACTTCTTATTTTAGCAACATTTCTTTGTAAAACTTTTGTATTTCCTAAAATACGAATTAATAAATTTATACCTTTGGCTATTTCAATAGTTTTACTATTAATTGAATTTATTCTTCCTCTTATGAAAATAAATTTAAACTTTTGGATAAATTCAATAATTTCAATTTTAGTGATTGTAGCTTTTTTATGGTTCTTAGAAATACATCAAACGGGTGGACCAAAGCCTAAGGAAAAGAAAATTGTTATAAAATCTAAGCCAAAGCCAAATAGAGTAAAGAATAATAAAAAATAAACTGCATAAAAAGCAGTTTATTTTTTTATAAATATAGGAGAACTTATAGCAATTCTATTTCCTTCCTCATTAATTTTTATTACATACCAGTTTTCTTTTTCATTTACTTCTTGCTCATAAATATATTTTATAGAATTTAAATTTATATCAGATAATTTTTTTATTGTTTTACCACCATTTGATAATATTTCAATAGAAAAAATTTTTCTCTTTAAGTCTTCTGCAAAAATTATAAATCTTAATTTTTTTAAGGGCTCTGTAATTTCATCTCCCATAAAATAGTCATTAATTTTAAAAAACATTCTAAGACTTCTTGATTCTGTAGAAAAGGTTCTTCTTTCTCTAAAGGCTTTTATTAATGAAGCTTTTGAAAGTTCTTGGGCAATAATAACTGTAAGATTTTCGCTATCTCCAAAGTTCATTCTATGATTATCCTGTCCATTTATAGCACCAAGCTTCCAACCCTTATCTAAAAGGGTATAAAAATATTTATCATATCTTATATATTTATTTGGATAAGTTCCATTTCCTACTTCAATAGAGGTGATTAATTTATTTAAATATTCATTATAATCTAAAAGTGTTATACTTCTATGAGGGTGATTAATAGTAATAAAAGAATCAGGGTTATTTATCATCCATAAAAGAAGAAGATTTAAATTTCTAACAGTACCTGTAAAAAAAGTAGATGGATTTATTATGTTAAAATCTCCATAAGGAGAGGTTTTAGTTTCAAAACCAATAAGAGAAAGAAAATCATCATTTTTTTTCCTAAATTTTTCTGCTATATTTTTTGTAAAAGCCCATCTTGAAATTTCTTTCTTTTCATTAGGTATGTTTTTATCTAAAAATGAGTTATGGTCTGTTATAACCATAAAATCTAAATCATTTTCTTTGCCATATTCAAAAGCATC
>ONGV01000282.1 GCA_900317445.1 uncultured Eubacteriales bacterium
CATTTATATCCAATAATAAAATAACCATACTTTTTTATATATGGATAGTAGTTTATCATTGGATAATATACTATGTTGTACTTATTATAATCTGATATATCACACATATCATCTAAAGAATTAATTTTTATTTTATACCACTTACAATACTTTATTTCATCAAATTCATTGCTAACTTCTTCAAAACCATTTGCTACACCATTAAAAAATTGTCCTAGAGCACCTTTTAATTCAAATTTTTCTGTAGTATTTCTGTAGTAGCCTATATTTCTTCTATTTTCCTCTAAATTATATTCTACTCTTCTTTCCTCAGTTTCTTTTTCATTACAATCTATATTCTCTTCACTAATAATTTCTATATCTTTTTTATTTTTTCTTTCCTCAATTTTTCTTTCATACTCTTCAAAGGTAATAGGAATCTCTCCTCTGCTAAGACAAGGATCTTGAAGAGCTATATCATCTTTTCTTTCACACTTTTCTTCATTGTATCCACAATGTTTGCACCCATTAGTATGTTCATAGCCTTCATATTTTACTTTTTTACAGTCATGGCTTTGGCACTTATTTCCCCATTCTTCTTTATGTTCATGTTTTTCACATTTAGCATATTCCATTTTTTCATGCTCATGTTTTTTTTCTTTGTCATATTCTACTTCTTCATGGTCATATTCTACTTCTTCATGGTCATATTCTTTTGTTTTAATACATTCTACATCTTCATTTTCACGTTTTTTTCCTTTATCACATTGCTCTTCCTTATGTTCATGTTTTTTTTCTTTAATACATTCTTTTTCTTCATGGTCACACTTATTGCATTTTACTTCATCAAAATCATGCTTCTTCTCTTCATAATCCTTACACTTTTCATCTTTGTGTTTTTCACACTCTTCATGCTTTTCTTTATCATGTACTTCACATTTTTCTTCTTTATAATCATCTTTCTTATTAGCACACTTTTCGCAATGACACTTACTTTCTTCTTTTTTCTTAGGTTCTTTTTTTTCACAATCCTTATCTTCTATCTTGACTGCTTTTTTCTCTTCCACTTTAGTTTCTTTTTCACTAATCATCTTATTAGCATCATCACATTTTAAAATTTTTAAATTTTTCCATCCATTGCAATCTGATTCACCATTTATAAAACCATACATTAAAAAGCTAGGTTTACCATCTTTATATTTGTATACTCCAGCCCCTGATATTTTATCATAAGAAAAATTTAATCCTGCAATATCATTAATATAATAATCTTTATAAGCCTCTCCTTTACCTAATTCATCTACTTTTAAGGAGCCTAAGTCTACTATCTTTTTCATATCTTTCTTATAGCAGATAAGTACCATGAAATATTCTTCATTACTTTTTAAATTTTGAGTATAAAATGATATTTTGCATTTATCACTTTTTGCTTCTATCTTTGCATATCCAGATAGAGGTTTTCCGCCATCTTTTAAGTGCTCTTTTTCATCCTCCTGTAGTATTATAAAGTTTCTATACAATTTATTGCTATGTGCCAAGCTCCTATTTTCCTCCGCATATAGATTATTTCAATAAATTATATGCGTATGTGTGAATATTATTCTCTTATTACTTTATATTACATATTTCATCAGATAATCTAGCAAATTCCTCAAGGGTTAAAGTTTCTCCTCTTCTTTTTGGGTCAATACCAGCTTTTTCAAAAGCACTTTCTAAACTTTCTTTAGGAAGTCCTAAAAATTTAACTCCATTCCATAATGTCTTTCTTCTCATATTAAAAGAATTTCTTATAATATCAAACATTAATTTTTCATCTTTTACATTAACTCTTGGCTGAGTTAACTTATCAAGTCTTATTACAATAGAATCAACCTTAGGTCTTGGTATAAAACAGCTTGGTGCTACTCTTCTTATAATTTTAGTATTACAGTAATATTGAACCATAAGAGATAAAGCTCCATATTCTTTACAATTAGGTTCTGCATCTATCCTTTCTGCAACTTCTTTTTGAATCATTATTGTTAATGATTTAAATTTATAATCTTCTTTTAAAAGTCTAGCTATAATAGGAGTTGTTACATAGTATGGTAAGTTAGCTACAAGTTTAACACTCTTTTCTTCTCCTATTATTTCATTAAAATCAACTTTTAAAGCATCATTATGTATTAATGTAAA
>ONGV01000281.1 GCA_900317445.1 uncultured Eubacteriales bacterium
GGAGTTTTCTTATGAGCAATAGTAAATTAATCTTTACTAAATGCAAAAGAAATTCAGAAATAAAAAGACTAAAGAAGATTAAATTTATTAAAAGAAGATTCCTAGTGCTTTTTTTTGTTGTAATTTTTTCATTCACTTCATTTATGTTAATGTATAAATCCTATCTGTATAATAAATGTAAAAACTTAGATTATGCTGTTAATTATTATCTTACAAATAGCAATGATGATGATAAACTTCTTAGAGTTCAAAGCTATACTCCCACTTTTTCTGATGGAAAAAGAACTGTTGTAAAAGCTTATGGTCTTTGTAAAAATCCACCTCATAAAAAATTAAAGCTTGAATGCCATTTTAAAAAGGATGAAAATAACTCCTGGAAATTAGAGAATATTTATGTTGCAGAAAATTAATGTTGCAAATGATTTGCATATCTGTAATAATAAAATTAGTTTGTAATTTTAGGAGTTGATATTTTATGATTAAAATAAATGATATGTCCTTTAGATATGAAAAAACTTCTCCTGTTATTTTAAGCCATGTAAATTTAGATATTCCAGATGGAGTTTATCTTTCTGTTATAGGAGAAAATGGAAGCTGTAAAACAACTTTAATAAAACTTATTTTAGGATTATTATCCCCTACTTCTGGTTCTATTACTGTTGATACAAAAAATATTGGCTATGTTCCTCAAAGAGTTGATAGCTTTAATTCTCAGTTTCCTATTTCTGTTTATGAAATATTAAAGGTTCATGGAAAAGCCTTAAAACTTGATATTAAAGCTTCTATTGATTATGTATTAAATAAGGTTAATATGATAGAATTTAAAAATAATCTTATTGGAAATCTTTCTGGAGGACAAAGACAAAGAGTTTTTATTGGAAGAGCTCTTATGGGAAATCCAGATTTAATAATATTAGATGAACCTTCTACAGGAGTGGATTATAAAAATCAATTAGAAATATATGATTTATTAAATAAATTAAATAAAGAAGAGAAAACAACAATAATATCTATTGAACATAATTTAGAAACAGCTCTAAAATATTCAACACATATTTTAAAAATAGATGAAGGATTGGTTTCACTTAAAACAGTAAGTCAATTTAAAGAAGAACTTCAAAAGGTGGCAGGTGCTTAAATGTTTCAATTAGATTTTATGAGAAATGCTTTTTTAGCAGGATTAATTATTTCTATTTTATGTCCAATTATAGGATTATTTATTGTTTTAAGACGTAACTCAATGATAGGAGATACCTTATCCCACTCTTCCTTTGCAGGGGTTGCTATAGGACTTGTTTTAGGGATTAACCCTATTATTACTGCATTTTTATTTACATCTTTATGTGCAATTATAATAGAAGCTTTAAGAGTTTATTTTAAAAAATATGCAGAAATGGTTATGTCAATTGTCTTAACTTTTAGTCTTGGTATTGCTATTGTTTTAATAAGTACTGGTAAAGCTTCAACTAAGGTAAATTCTTATTTATTTGGAAGTATACTAACTGTGTCTAAAGGTGATATTATATTAATTGGAATTGCAGGAATTATATGCTTAACTATATTATTATTACTATACAATAAACTAATTTATGTAACCTTTGATGAAGAAGGTGCATATACAACTGGAATAAATGTTAAACTTATTAATTATTTATTTACATTAATTGTTGGTGCTACTATTTCCTTATCTATAAGAATTATGGGAATTTTAGTAATTTCATCTATTATAGTTGTTCCAGTAGCAACAGCTATGCAACTTAAGCTTAATTTCAAGAAAACATTGGTTTTTTCAGTTGTTTTTGGATTTATTGACATTATGGTTGGATTAATAACTTCTTATTATATAAATAGTGCTCCTGGTGGTACTATTGCACTAACATCAGTCTTTATATTAATTTTAACTTTAATATTAACTAAAAATAGAAGGTAATTTTAAACTTTACCTTCTATTTTTTCTTACATTCTTCACAAACACCCTTCATAATAAGATTATGTTCAACTAATGTAAACCCTGTTTCATTTTGAACTATTTCTTCAAATTGCTTCATTGGACATGGAATTTCTACTTCCTTATGACATATACTACATTGCAAAATGTGTTTATGTTCTTCTTTTCTTATTCTATAAGAAAATCTTCCATCATTTAAAGGAAATCTATCTACAATACCTTTTCCTTCAAATAATTCCATAGCTCTGTATACAGTACTTAAGTTAATATCTACCCCTATACTTTTACATTCTTCATAAATTGTATCTACTGTCAGGCTTTTTTCTGCCTTTGATAAAAAATCTAATATAGCTACTCTTCCCTTTGTAACCTTTATACCTTTACTTTTCAAAAAATTATTATAATCCATAAAATCACCTACAATAAAATCTAATTTTATTATAGCACATCATTAAAATAATAACATTTTTAATGAAAA
>ONGV01000280.1 GCA_900317445.1 uncultured Eubacteriales bacterium
GGAATATGGAATAACAATAATATTAATAACTCATTATATGGATGAAGCAGCACAAGCAGATAGAATTATTGTTATTGATTCTGGAAAGGCTATAATGGAAGGAACTCCTAGAAAAGTATTTTCACAAGTTGAAAAAATGAAAGAAATAGGATTAGATGTACCTCAAGTAACAGAATTAGCATATGAACTTAAAAAATCAGGAATAGATATTAGTACAGAAATATTAAATGTGGATGAGATGGTGGATGCGTTATGTCAATTAAAATAGAAAATTTAACACATATATATAGTCCAAATGGACCATTTGAAAAAAAAGCTTTAGATAATGTTAATATTGAAATTAATGATGGAGATTTTGTTGCAATTATCGGTCATACAGGTTCAGGTAAATCTACCCTTATTCAACATATGAATGGATTAGAAAAAGCAACTAGTGGAAAAATATTTATAGATGATATTGATATTACAGCAAAAGATGTAAAATTAACAGATATAAGAAAAAAGGTTGGATTAGTGTTTCAGTACTCTGAATATCAATTATTTGAAGAGACAATAGAAAAAGATATAGCTTTTGGGCCAACTAATTTAAAACTTAGTGAAGAAGAAATTAAAAATAGAGTAAAAAAAGCTATGGAAATGGTTGGACTTGATTATGAAGCCTATAAAGATAAATCACCTTTTGATTTAAGTGGAGGACAAAAAAGAAGAGTCGCTATAGCTGGAGTAATAGCTATGGAACCAAAGGTTTTAATTTTAGATGAACCAACAGCTGGTTTAGACCCTAAAGGAAGAGATGATATACTAGGTCAAATAAGACAACTTCATGATAAATATGGTATGACAATTGTTCTTGTTAGCCATAGTATGGAAGATGTAGCTAAACTTGCAGAAAAAGTAATAGTAATGAATAAAGGAAAAGTTGTATTAACAGGAACTCCTCAAGAAGTTTTTAAAGAAGTAGATATTCTTGAAGAAATAGGATTAGGAGTGCCACAAGTTACATATTTAATGAAGGAATTGATTAAAAAGGGCTTTAATGTTTCTGATGAAGCTTATACCATAGAACAAGCAAAAGAAGAAATATTAAAATTCTTTAAAATCAATAAATAGGGGGGGGAATATGTTAAAGGATATTACTATAGGACAATATATACCAGGGGAATCTTTTGTACATAAATTAGATCCTAGAACAAAGATAATAATTGCAATGATGTTTATTGTAACATTATTTATAATGAATAAATTTATAGGATATATTTTTGTAGTTGCATTTTTAGCAGCAATAATAATTAATTCAAAAGTACAATTAAGTTTTATATTTAAAGGATTAAAACCTATTTTTATATTGATTATTATAACAGCAGTTTTAAATATATTAATGACAACAGGAACTTCAGAAACTTTAATTTTTAAGTGGAAATTTATTAAAGTATATACAGAAGGATTAAGGTTAGCTGGATTTATGGCATTAAGACTTATATTTTTAATTGTTGGAACATCTTTATTAACATTAACAACATCACCTATAGAATTAACAGATGGAATAGAAAGACTTCTTAGACCAATAGGTAAGTCTTTAGCACATGAATTAGCTATGATGATGACTATAGCTCTAAGATTTATTCCAACTTTAACTGAAGAAACTGATAAAATAATGAAGGCCCAAAAAGCAAGAGGTGCTGATTTTGAAACAGGTAATTTAATTCAAAAGGCAAAAAGTTTAGTTCCTTTATTAGTTCCACTATTTATAAGCTCATTTAGAAGAGCAGATGAACTTGCAATGGCCATGGAATCTAGATGTTATAGAGGTGGAGAAGGAAGAACAAGAATGAAAGAATTACAATTTTCATCAAAAGATTTAATTGCTTTTATAATATTTGGCTTATTATTTATATCAAGCTTTGCAGTAAGATTTGCTTAAAGTATGAGGTAAGTTATGAAAAATGTTAAATTAACAATAGAATATGATGGAACTAACTATTGTGGATGGCAAAAGCAAAATAATGAGAAAACAATACAAGAAGAGATTGAAAAAGCTATATATAAAGCTGTAGGAGAGGTTGTGGAGGTTATAGGAAGCTCTAGAACTGATGCAGGAGTACATGCAAGAGGAATGGTAGCAAATTTTAAAACAAATGCTACCATTCCTTTTGATAAGTTTAAATATGCAATTAATGATAAACTTCCAGATGATATAGCAATAATAGAATCAGAGGAAGTTAGTAATGATTTTCATGCAAGATATGATAGCCAAGGGAAAACTTATTGTTATAGTATAATTAATAGACAGCAAAAACCAGCCATAGGGCGTAATTATGTATATCATTTTAAATGGGATTTAGATATTGAAAAGATGAAAGAGGCTTGTAAGTATTTTATAGGAAAACATGATTTTAAAGGATTTAGGTCATTAGGAAGTTCTGTTAAAACTACAGAAAGAACCATTAAAGAATTATATATAGAATCTGAGGGAGAAAAAATAAATATATTTATTACGGCAGATGGATTTTTATATAATATGGTGAGAATAATAGTAGGAACATTACTTAAAGTAGGAAGAGGAAAGATTCTTGTAGAAGATATAGAAAAAATTATCCTTTCAGGAGATAGGAAGAAGGCAGGGCCTTGTGTTCCAGCTCAAGGATTAATTTTAGAAAAAGTTTATTATTAATTTAAATAAAATTGTTGACACGCCCGTAAGCGTGTATTATAATAAGTTTGTTTGTTAGAA
>ONGV01000277.1 GCA_900317445.1 uncultured Eubacteriales bacterium
GAATATAACTACTTCACAAGTAGCATCCTTTACTAATGGTTTTAATTCATTTATAACTTTAACAGCTTCTTCTGGAGTTTTGTTCATTTTCCAGTTTCCAGCTATAACAGCTCTTCTTGTCATTAAAATTCACCTCATAATTTAATTATATATATTTTTTGATTACTTGTCGTTTAAAGCAGCGATTCCTGGTAAAGTTTTTCCTTCTAGGAATTCTAGAGAAGCTCCACCACCAGTTGAGATGTGAGTCATCTTATCTCCAAATCCTAATGTGTTAACAGCTGCAGCAGAATCTCCTCCACCTATAACTGTTGTAGCATCAGCATCAGCCATAGCCTTAGCAACTGCTATTGTACCCTTATTGTAGTTTTCAAATTCGAATACTCCCATAGGTCCGTTCCAAACAACAGTCTTAGCATCTTTTATAGCTTCAGCATATAAAGCTTCTGTCTTAGGTCCAATATCTAATCCCATGAATCCATCTGGAATATCTTGACCTTCTGTAACTGTAGCTTCTACATCCTTAAATTCAGCAGCTACTCTGTGGTCTACTGGTAATAAGAACTTAACTCCCTTAGCAGCAGCCTTTTCAATCATTTCCTTAGCATAATCTAATCTATCGTCTTCACATAATGAAGTTCCTATCTTATATCCTTGAGCCTTTAAGAATGTATAAGCCATTCCTCCACCAATGATTATTGTATCAACCTTTTCTAGTAAGTTGTTTATAACAGCAATCTTATCTGAAACCTTTGATCCACCTAATATAGCAACGAAAGGTCTAACTGGAGAGTTTACAGCTTCTCCTAAGAATTTTAATTCTTTTTGAATTAAGTATCCACATACAGCTGTATCTATATAGTCAGTAACTCCAACTGTTGAACAGTGAGCTCTGTGAGCTGTACCAAATGCATCATTAACAAAAACGTCAGCAAGTGAAGCTAATTCTTTAGAGAAAGTTTCTATATTCTTAGTTTCTTCTTTTCTACATCTAGTGTTTTCTAATAATATAACATCTCCGTCTTTCATTTCTGCAACTGCAGCCTTAGCATTAGGTCCAACTACTTCTTCATCTCTTGGGAACTTAACTTCTTGACCTAGCATTTCGCTTAATCTCTTTGCAACTGGTGCTAATGATTTAGAAGCATCCTTTCCTAAATGTGAGCAAAGTATAACTTTAGCTCCTTGAGCAACTAAATATTTTATTGTTGGAAGTGCTCCATTTAATCTGTTTTCATCTGTTATAACTCCATCTTTTAATGGAACATTAAAGTCACATCTTACTAATACTTTTTTTCCCTTAACATCAATATCTTCTATAGTCTTCTTGTTAAAGCTCATATTTTCCACCTCATACTAAATTTATTTTATAAAAAAGGTCCGGTCTTATAAGTGTACCTAAGACCGGACCCAATTAGGATCTTATAAGAGTGCTGTTAATTAAAGCATTCAATATCCATTTTTTAATATATACTAAATTAAGCTAATTCAGCAAAGTATTTGATTGTTCTAACCATTTGGCTAGTGTATGAATTTTCGTTATCATACCAAGAAACAACCTTAACCATAGTTGTTCCATCACCCATATCCATTACCTTTGTTTGAGTAGCATCGAATAATGAACCGTAAGTGATTCCAATTATATCAGAAGAAACTAATTCTTCTTCAGTGTATCCGAATGAATCAGATGCTGCTGCTTTCATAGCTGCGTTAACGTCTGCTTCTGTTACCTTTCCATCAACGATAGCTATTAATTGAGTTAAAGAACCTGTTGGAACTGGAACTCTTTGAGCACATCCATCTAATACTCCGTTTAATTCTGGGATAACTAATCCGATTGCTTTAGCAGCACCAGTTGAGTTTGGAACTATGTTAACAGCTGCAGCTCTAGCTCTTCTTAAATCACCTTTTCTTTGTGGTCCATCAAGAGTCATTTGATCTCCAGTGTAAGCATGGATAGTAGTCATGTATCCTTTCTTTATCTTAGCTAAGTTGTTTAAAGTGTTAGCCATTGGAGCTAAACAGTTTGTAGTACATGATGCAGCTGAAATTACTGTATCTGTAGCTTTTAAAGTCTTTTCGTTTACGCTGTAAACAATTGTTGGAAGATCATTTCCAGCTGGAGCTGAAATAACAACTTTCTTAGCACCTGCTTCTATATGAGCTTCTGCCTTTGCTTTTGAAGTGTAGAATCCAGTACATTCAAGTACAACGTCTACTCCGATTTCTCCCCATGGAAGTTCCTTAGCATCAGCTTTTGCATATATCTTTATTTCTTTTCCATCAACAGTGATAGAATCTTCTCCAGCAGTAACCTTGTCTGCTAAAGCATACTTACCTTGAGCTGAATCATATTTTAATAAGTGAGCTAACATCTTAGGGCTAGTTAAATCGTTGATTGCAACAACTTCATATCCCTCTGCTCCGAACATTTGTCTAAATGCAAGACGTCCAATACGTCCAAAACCATTGATTGCTACTTTTACGTTTGCCATTAAAAATTACCTCCTAAAAGTTCATCTTTATAAAAATTATTTTTTATAAACAAATTTAATTATTTAATATTCTCGCTTAAGACGCGCAAAATTTCTTTTCCTGCTGCTTCATCTGTAACAAGAATACTATTGCTATTATTAAGTTGAGTTGAAATAATTGAACTTACTTTGTTTTTTCCACCTGCCACAGCTATATGAGTCTTTATTTTTCTTGCTTCCTCAATATCAAGTCCTACTATAGCATTGCGAAAAACAACTTCACCTTCTTTGTTAAAATAACATCCAAAGGCTTCTCCTATTGCACCTAAGTCAATAAGTTTAATTATTTCCGAATCTTCTGCTCCTCTTTTTTGTGCCATATGCTCAGCATTTCCTATTCCATAAAGTAATATATCTGCTTTACGAATACAATCTACCACTTCGCTTATGTTCTTTTTCTTTAATAATGTTTCTAAAATATCATCAGATAAATTTTCTGGTATATGGAGCATTTTATAGGTTCCATTAACTTTCTTTGCTAAAGAAGCTGCTAAGGTATTAGATTGTGTTTCCACATTTCTTCCCATTCCACCTCTAGCAGGAACCACTAAAACATTTGAAAAGTTTACTTTTGGAAAAGCTTCTACAACCTCTTTTATAGTACTTCCTCCAGTTAAAGCTATTATGCTATTATCCTTAATTACTTCTTTTAAGTATTTAGCACTTGCTTTACCTAAGTCCTTTACTATTTGAGGGTCCTTTTCAATGTCCCCTGGAACAATTATAACTTTTCTAATATTAAGCAAAGATTTAACTTGTTCTTCAACTTCTGATAATCCTCTTATATCATGGATAAATTCTTTAAGTTCATTAACAATTTTTTCTCCATCTTTTGTTACTGTCATGCCAGGAGTATGTATTTCTATTAATCCCTGTTCTTTAAAAAAGTTAATTTCAGTTCTTACTACTCTCTCTCCCAAACTTAGCTTATTTGCTAAAATTCGTCTTCCTACTGGTTGATTGTAGTATATTGTACTTAATATATTATACCTTTTTTCAAGAAGTTCTACAAGTTCAGGAATTATTTTCTTTTGCAACTTTAATATTTCCTGCAACTAAAACACTCCTTTGGACACCTTACGTCCCATATTGTATTGTCATGTCCCACATGTTTATTATAAATCAGATTCAAGAAAAAAAAAAGACTTTCCTTGAAAATTTTTTATTTTTTTTTGACAATAAATCGTAAAATTTTATTTTTATAATATTGTCATATTTAATGTACCCTTTTTTTATTTTTTTATTCTGATATAAAGAATAAACCTGATGCTTTTTTACCTGAATGAATTGCAACTGTACAACCTACTGTTGTTTCTATAAAATCTATATTATTTTCTTTTAAATATTCTCTTAAAGGTCCTGCAACATCTTCCATATCTACATTAACAAGTATTACAGGTAAGCCCTTTCTGCATCCATATTTATTAATATCTTCTATTATTCTTTTAACAGCTTTTTTGTTTCCTCTTACTTTATCCTTTACTGCCATTAATCCATCTTTTATTTCAAGGATAAGTTTTATTCCAAGTATGCCTGTTACTACTCCTACAGTTTTTGAAATTCTTCCACCTTTTATTAAGTTATCTAAAGAATCAAAACTTAATGAAGAATTTATTTTATATTTTTCTTTTTCTATTTCATTTACTACTTCTTCAGGAGTTTTTCCTTCTTTTATAAGATTAGCTGCTCTAATCACTAAAACTCCAAGACCTGCACAAGTGCTTTGAGAATCTATTATAAATATATCTTCATACTCACTCATTTCTTTTGCTAAACAAGCTGATTGATAAGTTCCACTCATAGCTGAAGATATTAAAATTACAATAAGAATTTCATCATTATTTTTTGCATTATTAAAAACTTCTAAAAATCTATTTGGTGTTATTTGGGCTGTAGTTGGCAACATATTTTCTAATTCTATTTTCTTAAATAATTCATCTTGATTTATCTCAACACCATCTAAATAGCTTTTTTCTCCAAAGTTTATCAATAATGGTATACTTTCTATATTGTATTTTTTTAAAATTTCTTTAGGTAAATCGCATGTGCTATCTGTAATTAATTTAATCTTTTTCATTAAAACTATTTTCCTCCAATAAATACTATTTCATATTTGGAAAGCCTATTTGTCTTAACCCTTCATATGCAATTATTGCAACAGTATTAGATAAATTTAAACTTCTAGTACTGCTTTTTATCATTGGTACTCTTATGTTTTCCAACTTTTCATGAATAAATTCAGGAACTCCTGATGATTCCCTTCCAAACATTATAAAGTCCCCTTCATTAAATTTAACTTCATCATAATGTTCACCACCATGAGTACTAGCTAAAAATATTTTATTTTCACCGTATTTTTCCATAAAATCTTCATAACTTTCATGTACTTCTAAAACAAGATCCTTCCAATAATCTAATCCTGCTCTTCTTAAATGTTTTTCATCAAGCTCAAATCCTAAAGGTTTAATAAGATGAAGCTTACAATCTGTTAAAACACAAGTTCTTGCTATATTTCCTGTGTTTTGTGGTATTTCTGGTTGATATAAAACTATATTAAAATTCAAAATTAAGACCTCCATAAATGGAATTATTGCTATACTTTTTATGATACAACACTATAATATATTTAGTCAAAGTTTTTATTATAAAAGGATTGTTACATAATAAATATTTTCATTATGTAACAATCCTTCTATGTTTTTTGAAGTTAGGAGTAGCTTCAAAATTTCATATTATTGATTTGTATTAGGTGTTGACGTTTCTACTTTATCTTCTGGTGTATTTGGTATTGATGTTTCTACTTCATTTTCTGATGTACTTGGCTGAGCCACATCTGCATTACTTTCTGTATCATTTTTTTCACTAGCAGGAGTATTATCAAGAATATATGTACTAGTATCTATATATTCTCTATTTATTTCTTGTCCATTTTCATAAGTGATTAAATATGATTTTGCTACTTGTTTATTTTCAGCTTTTTTAACCTCAACTTCACTTATCATAGAATATGTTTTTCCTCCCATAGCTGAAGGGTCTCCATAAACTGCAACTTGTACTGTATTTCCAACTATTGCTGCATAAATATAAATAGGAAAATCATATGTATTTTCAAATCTATAATCTAAATATCCCCAAGATACTGTTGCATCAAGTCCTACTGGAACATATCCAGATGCTATTGAATGGTTATGTCTTTCAACAGATCTTATATTAGCCCTCATTACTGCATTATAAAGAGTTGTAGAAACTTGACATATACCTCCAGCATTACCTGGTACATATTGATTATTTGCACCAATTACCATAGCATCCTTATAACTACTTTCAACAGCTTGAGTTTTTTCTGCATAGCTAAAGGTCTCTCCTGGCATTAATAAAGTTCCATTAACTTGTGCAGCTGCAACTGATAAATTGTAATCTCTTCCTGTATCATATCCTTTATTAAATGAAGTTTCATAATAGGACATTTCACCTGTTATTCTTGATAATTGAGCTTCTGTTATTGTAGGTTGTTTTTCTACCATTTCAAGATTGATTATAGATTCTTTATTTAAATCTCCACTAATAGCTTGTTTCAATTTTTCATTTATTCCTTCTGTATTTAGTTCATAACCTACTACTTCTGGAGTAACATAAAAGTCTCCATAATTAAAATGTAAAATAGCATTTTCAGGTTCTATATTCACTTGTGATTTTATATTTTCTTCTAATTCAGCAAATTTTTCTTCATCATAAGTAAAATCTAATTGAAGTTCTTCTTTATTATTATTTTTATTTTTTATAAGTTTTCTTTGTTTAAATATGCTTAAATCTTTTCCATAATCAATAGCTTCTTCAATACATTTATCCACATCATATCTAGCTGAAATGTCACTATATTTATATTGAAAATTATTATCACCGACTACTATTTTTAATTCTTTATTAAGTAGTTTTTCAGTACACTCTTCATTTAATAACTCTTTAGCCTCTTCTTTAGTTTTTCCAGTTAAATCTATCCCATCTACAATTACTCCTGGATAAATTTTATTTTCCCACTCTTTAGATAATTTTTTTGTATTACTATAATAGGCAAAAAATACTCCTGAAACTGCAATTACTAAAACTACTACAATAGATAATACTACTATTAATGTTTGCCTTTTCTTTTTTTTCTTCCTACTGTTTCTCATAAATTCTTCCTCCAAAAAACTTTGTATAAAATTTCATTCTTCTCATTATATAGTAATTACAAATAAAATATAAGGGGTAATAATAAATTTAATTAAATTTTTAAAAAGACTGATTTTTAAATCAGCCTTTAACCTATATCTTTAAATCTACACTTGCTCTTCTCTTAGATGTTTCTCCATCATAATCAAAGGCTTCAATTGTTATTTTTACTATTGAATTTTCTGGAACATTTAATATATCTTTATTAAATACAAATTCAGTATCTTCTTCATCTACTGTTCCTATCCAATAATTATTTGCAAAAATATTATATCCTAATAAATCAATATCTTTATTTCTGTCCCAATTAAGAATTATTTTATTTCCTTCCACTCTAACTCTAAATCCTCTTACTATATCAGGTTGCATTAATAAATCTATATTATTAGGTCCCCAGTTAGCATCTACAGGGGTTCCTACTCCTTCAACTTTTAAATCCTCACTAAACTGCCATATTTTCCATCTAGTCCATCCTCCTTGATTACTTGGATATGGAGGATTTCCTGGATATTTTGTATACATAGCAATCCAAAGAGGCATACTTTTTAAAGGATATCCCTCTCCTTCAATATAAAAATCATTATATAAATCAATAAAAAAAGAACCTGTATAAAGCATTAATCTTCTTCTACTTTTTCTTTCAAATCTTTTTCTAAACCTATCTATCCAATTAATTAGTGCCTTAGTAGTTAAACTTTTATCTACAGGTGCTTCTACATCTAAAGCAGGAAACAAATCTCCATAATCTTTATTTCCAAAACCCTCTTGTAATATTTTCAAAAAATCATCACATTGTGTATCAGCAGTATTTAAATCCCAAGAAGGTAGTGCATAATGGTATGCTCCTACTGGTATTTTATAATTTCTTGAGGTTTCTGCATATTGCAAAAACTTTCTATCTACTCTAAATCTTCCACTTCCAGACCCTGATGACCTTAAGTATAAGAAGTCAATTTTTCTTGCAAGTATATTAAAATCAACGCCTTGAGTATATTCATTAATATCTATTCCAAATAAACTATTAGGATTTTTATTTTGCATTAAATACCTCCGCATAAAATAATTTTCCTAATTTATAGAATATTTATTTTAATATAATTTGTTACCACTACAAAAACAAATTATATTATTTAAATAGATACCTTAGATTCACATTTAAGTTCAACATAAAAACTTATATCTTCTCCTTCACACTCTGCCCATATCCTTCCTCCATGAAGTTCTACTATGTTTTTAGATATAGCAAGACCTAGACCTGAACCACCCATTTCTGTATTTCTTGATTCATCAACTCTATAAAATCTATCAAATAATCTATTTAATTTTTCCTTAGGTATATTTTGTCCTTTATTTTTAATTGCCACTATTGCATTATTCTTTGACTTATATACCCCTATAACTACCTTACCTGGCTTATAAGAATATTTTATTGCATTAGTTAATAAGTTTTCAAAAACTCTTAGCATTTTATCTGTATCTACATTAACTTTAATGCCTTCTTCTGAAGATTTATTTATAATTGTTATTCCATTTTCATCAAATATAGGTGCAAGTTCATCTGTAAGTTGTAAAATAAATTCATTTAAATTTACTTCATTCATTTTTAATTTTATTCCATCATTATTTAATTTAGTATACTCAAATAAATCTTCAATAAGACATTTTAACTTTTCTGATTTTTTAAATGCAATATCAAGATACTCCATCATGGTTTCTTCATTATCATATTTTTTATTTTTTATAAGCCCAATATATCCCATTATTGAGGTTAATGGAGTTCTAAGGTCATGAGAAACATTAGTTATAAGGTCTGCTTTTGTTTTTTCTGCATTTCTTTCAGACTCCATTTTTTTCTTAATTTCTTCTGACATATAATTTATATTAGTAGCAAGGTTTCTAAATTCATCTTTTCCCTTTTCTTCTATTCTATAATCTAATTCTCCATTAGCTATTTTTTTAAGTCCTTGGGCTATTTCATCTAAATATTTCATTTTATTATTAGTAATTATTAAAAAGCTTAATATAAATACAATACATGAAAGAATTAATGCTAAAAAGTTATTATTTCTTACCATAACCTCATAGGAAATTTCTGCCTTTGGAACATCAGAATAAATGAAATAATATTTTTGATTCTGTAAAGTTACTGGATATATAAAGCTTTTTGCTTCCCCTTCCTCAAGGGAATTATTAGTGCTCATAGTTTTAGATAATATTTGAAATATATCAACTTTATCTTCAACTGCATTTTCAGACCTATATAATACTTTTCCATCTAAATCAGTAATATACCCTATTTTACTTCCTGAAAAATATTTGAAAAATTCTTTAAAGTAATCTTCATCATATATTGTCTTCTCATCTTCTGTCCTATTATCTTCTGTTTCTGAATATTTAAGTTCTTCTAAACAGGATTTAGCACTATTTTCTATAGATTTATAGTCGTATTCAATATTTCCATACCTTTCTTCTCTTACAAAAAAATCACTAGCAAAGGCATAAAATATAAATGATATAATAAAGCATATAGCTACTACTGCCATTACTTCAAATCTTATACTCTTTTCAATCCTTTTTCTAACCTTAACCGATATTTTTCTTATAGGATTAAAAATTTTCATATTATATATTTTAAAAATCATTTTATTTATAAAGCCTTTATTTTTCAATCTTGTATCCAACTCCCCATACTGTTTTTATGAATTTAGGCTTTCTTGGATTCTCTTCTGTTTTTTCTCTTATCTTTCTTATATGAACCATTACTGTATTATCAGACTCCAAAAACTCCTGATTCCACACACTTTCATAAATATTAGCTATTGAAAATACCTTACCCTTATTTTTTGCTAAAAGTACTAAAATATCAAATTCTGTAGGAGTAAGCTTAATTTCCTTATCTCCAATAAATATTTCATGAGTATCTAAATTTATTATCATATCTTCTATGTTTATAGTATTTCCATCTTCCTCCTTTTTAGTTGCTTTAGGATTTAATTTATAAAATCTTCTTAATTGAGATTTCACTCTTGCAACAAGCTCTAAAGGATTAAAAGGTTTTGTTAAATAATCATCTGCACCCATATTTAATCCTAATATCTTATCCACATCTTCTGATTTTGCAGAAAGCATTATTATTGGCATTTGCCTTTCTTCACGAATTTTTAAACAAGCATCTATACCATTCATCTTAGGCATCATTATATCTAGTATTATTAAATCAGGCTCTTCTTTATTTAAAATATTCAAAGCCTCTTCCCCATCAGCTGCCTTTAAAGTTTCATACCCTTCACTTTTTAAATATATTTCTATTAAATCTCTTATTTCTTTTTCATCATCAACTATTAAAATTTTTTGCATTCTATCCTCCAAAATTTTTAACATCTTTATGTTTTTTATTTTATTATATAATTCTTAATATAAAATCTATATAGTTCTTAAAATTTCCTTAAAAAAAAGCCATACTTATTTACGTATGACTTTTTTAATATTTTCTAAAAAACTATTTAACATTTGTGCAGTTATTCCCCAAATAATATAATTTTTATATTCATAAAATAATGAAATATATTCCCCATCTTTAAACTTATAATTTCTACATTGTTTAATAAGATGGAATGGAAAATCATCTGCTCTTTCAACTTTTATTTTGCTGTGAACTTTTAAGGGATTATAATTTATTAAGTAATCTATTGGTACATAAAAAAGTTCTTCTACTTCATCTTTGCTTAATTTTATTTCACTTAAATCTTTTACTATTCCAAAGAAAGGATGAATTATTAATCCACTATATCTTATAAGAGTGTCTAATTCTTTTATTATTTCTACATTTTTAAAAGACAATCCTAATTCTTCTTCTATTTCCCTTATAACTGCTTCTTTTGGTGTTTCATCTTTATCTATTTTTCCACCTGGAAAACAAATATCTCCTGGCTGTTCCCTAAGATTTTTTCCTCTTACTTCAAATATAATATTAGGGGTTCCTTTTATTTCAGTTAATAAAATAGCAACAGAAGCTCTTTTCATGGTTTTCCAACCATCAATATACTTTTCTGTATTTTTTATTTTATTTTTTATTTCTTCTAAATTCATTATTTATTTTCTTTAAGAGATTCTTCTATTATTAAATCCAAAAGACCTGAAAAACTTATATTTCTTCCTGCTGCACTTTTTGGGAATAAACTATTTTTAGTCATTCCTGGTAGTGTATTAACTTCTAAAATATATGGAACTCCTTCTTTAGTTACAATCATATCTACTCTTGAATATACAGAACACTTTAAAGCTTTATAAGTTGCAAGTGCCATTTTTTCAACTTCTTTATGAAGATTTTCTTCAAGTTCTACTACTACTTCAGAGGCTCCTCCATCTTTATACTTTGCTGTAAAGTCAAAAAATTCAAACTCTTCACTTGGCTTTATTGCAATTACTGGAAACATTTCTCCTGCAAGTATTGGGCAAGTTATTTCATCACCCTTTATAAATTTCTCTATCATAACTTCACTATCCCACTCAAAACCTGCTTTAACAGCTTCTTCAATTCCACTTTTATCTTTTATTATAAAAGTTGCTACACTTGAACCACCATGAGTAGGTTTAACAACTACTGGATAACCCATTTCTTCTATTTTTTCATAATCTATTTCTTCTACTGACTTTACATTTATCCAAGGAGCAGTTCTAATTCCTGCTGCCTTTAATAAACTCTTTGTTACATCTTTATCCATACAAGCTGCACTACTTAAAGGACCACATCCTGAATAAGGAATTCCTAAAGTTTGTAATACAGATTGAACAGTTCCATCTTCTCCAAATTGTCCATGTAATGCAAGTAAAGCAAAATCTATTCCCTTTACCTTAGTTACTATATCTTCCTTTTTATCTATAACAATAGGTACTGCCTCATATTTATTTTTATCTATATTTTCAATTATTGAATTTCCACTTTGAAGTGATATTTCTCTTTCAGAAGAAATTCCACCCATAATAACTCCAACTTTCATCATGTATATCCTCCAATGACTTATATCTAATATATTATTATAGTATTATAAAAATTATATCCATAATAGTACCACTAGTTTTTAAAATTTTATTACTTGTGGTTTAATTCCTTTTTATATTTACATAAATGAGCTAATGGACACTCCTCACATTTTGGTTTTCTTGCTATGCAGCATCTTCTTCCATGAAAAATCAAAAGATGATGAGCAAGAGACCATTCTTTTTTTGGAAGTTCTTTTTGAAGTTGTTTCTCAACTTCCAAAACATTATCAGAATCTGCTAGACCAAGTCTATTAGATACTCTAAAAACATGTGTATCTACTGCTATAGATGGGACATTAAAAGCATTTGATAAAACTACATTAGCTGTTTTTCTTCCTGCACCAGCTAATGAAGTTATCCCTTCCATAGTTTTAGGAACTTCTCCATTAAAATTATCCCTTAATTGATTACACATTAATATTAAATTTTTAGCTTTATTTCTATATAATCCTATTTCTCTTATTCTTCCTTCAAGTTCTTCATTAGTTAACTTTAAAAAAGCATCTAAATCAGGATAATCTTTAAATAAGCTTTCTGTAACTTGATTTACCTTTTTATCTGTTGTTTGTGCAGATAAAATTGTGGCAACTAAAAGCTGAAATGGTGTTTCATAATTTAATTCACATTTTGCATCTGGATAAGTTTCTTTTAAAATATCTAATATCTCTTTTGTCTTTTTTTTCATTTATTTATATACACCTCTATATTTTTCTGGTAATAAATCAGCTATAGATTTCATTAAAGTATACATACATCTATTATCATAAGAGTGTTTATCTTCACCTTCTTCTTTCTTTGGAAGTTCAATAGGGTCTCCAAATTTAATAACTACATCCGATTTATTCCAAGTTTCTTTTCCCATATCTCCTGAATCATTAACTGGTAATAATACATCTGTTCCACTCATTCCTATTGGAATTATTTTTGCTTTTGTCATTCTTGCAAAAAGTAGTATTCCTCTTTTTCCTTCAATCATAGCTCCTGTTCTACTTCTTGTTCCCTCTGGGAAAATTAATATATTTTCTCCACCTTTAATAGCTTTAATTATTTTATTTATAGAATCCTTATCTGGTGAATTAGGTTTTATTTCTATTCTCTTAACAAGCATTGCCCCTAAACGAGTTATAGGATCATCCTCAAGCTTTACTCCTGCTATAAAATATGGATCATATTTTTCTTTTAATAATTTATCTAAAACAAGTCCATCAGAATTACTTAAATGATTACAAATAAATATTTTTGTTCCTTCTACTTTATCTACTTTATCAAAGCCTTCAACTTTAATATTAGCATATTTTTTTAAATATCTTGCTACAATCTTTTTTGCAACAAATACAACTACTTTATCTGGTAAAATAGATATTATTTTAACAGCTACTGGTGATAACATATTATTTTTTACCCCTTTCTTTACTTATTTATGAACACATTTATTATATTCTAGTTAAAATTATAAGTCTATATAATTATTATAAACCTATTAAATTAAGAATATATCTATATCTTTTTAAATAATTATTTATAAAACAAAAAGCATAAATTATTACTTTGTTTTTTAAGCTTTAAGTTAATACAAAGTAATAATTCACACTTATAAATAAATTCTTAAATAATCATATCATTATATATCTTTTGTTTTTTTCCTCTTAATGTTGTTATTTCTACAATTTGTTTATTTGTTCTTACAATATTTCTTGCAGAAATTCCAACTGATGTTGCATTTGGAGGTACATCCTTAAGAACTACTGCATTACTTCCTATTTTGGCATTATCTCCAATTGTTATTGGTCCTAGAACCTTTGCTCCTGCCCCAATTAACACTCCATTTCCAACTGTAGGATGTCTTTTTCCTTTATCTTTTCCAGTTCCACCTAATGTTACTCCATGATACAACATAACATCATCTCCGATTTCAGTTGTTTCTCCTATAACAACTCCCATTCCATGGTCTATAAATAATCCTTTTCCAATTTTTGCACCTGGATGAATTTCTATTCCAGTAAAAAATCTTGATAGTTGAGAAATAACTCTTGCTATAAAAAACCATTTATGCTTATAAAAGAAGTGTGCAATTCTATATGCTATTAAAGCATGAATACATGGATACAAAAGAAAAACTTCAACTTTACTTCTTGCTGCCGGGTCATTATCTAGCACTCTTTGTAACTCATAATTAAGATTTTTAAACAAATTTTACAACTCCTTTTTAATATATTCCCATTGAGATATATTTTTCACCACCATCTGGTGCTATAGCAAGAACCTTTTTTCCTTTTCCTATTTTTTTTGCAATTTCTATTGCTGCATATATAGCTGCTCCTGAAGATATTCCAAGTAACACTCCTTCTTTTTCTACAAATTTCTTTGCTGTTTTTATAGAATCTTCATCTGAAACAGCCATAACTTCATCAATAACACTTCCATCATATATTGAAGGAATAAATCCTGCTCCTATTCCTTGTATATTATGTGGTCCTGGTTTTCCTCCACTTATTACTGCTGATGTTTTTGGTTCAATTGCTATAGCCTTTATATTTTTATTTTTTTCTTTAAGTTTTTTAGCAACACCAACAATTGTTCCACCAGTGCCAACACCTGCAACTACATAGTCTAAATCACTTAAATCTTCATAAATTTCTTCTGCTGTAGTTTCATAATGCTTTTTAGTATTTGCTTCATTTTCAAATTGTTGAGGAATAAAGTATCCTTCTTTATCTTTATATTCTAATGCTTTTTCAATTGCTCCTTGCATCCCCTTATTTCCTTCAGTTAAAATAAGTTCTGCTCCATAAGCTTTTATTAAATCTCTTCTTTCCTTACTCATTGTTTCAGGCATTACTATTATAACTTTATATCCTTTTAATCTTCCTATAAATGCAAGACCTATTCCTGTATTTCCACTTGTAGGTTCAACTATTGTATAACCTTCTTTTAATAATCCTTGTTTTTCTGCTTCTTCTACCATTCCTAAAGCTGCCCTATCTTTAATGCTTCCACCTGGATTAAACTTTTCAAGCTTTACATAAACCTCTGCACAATCTTTATCTACCATATTATTAACTTTTATTATAGGTGTTTTCCCAATTAAATCTAATGCTCCATTATAAATCATTTTATCTTTTCCTCCCAAATTATTTACTATAAAATAAAAAAAATTCGTCCTATAAAATATATAGAGACGAATATTATTCGCGGTTCCACTCTAATTGGATTAAAAATCCCAACTCAAAGTCAAATACTAAACTAAAATTTAATATTTTATCACTATAACGGGTGAACCCGGGGAATCCTACTTTTAGTTCAAATTCCAACTCAAAAGGGCACTTCACATAAATTATGGATAAAAAGCTTTCAGCTTTGCTTTTTTCTCTGTATTCCTCC
>ONGV01000275.1 GCA_900317445.1 uncultured Eubacteriales bacterium
ATAAGAATAAACCCAGAATGTTCAACACAAGAAGAGGGCCATGCAATATATGACCCTTGTGCTGAGGGTTCAAGACTTGGAGTTACTTTAAGTAATTTTAGAGAAGATTTATTAGATGGTATAGAAGGCTTACATTTTCATACATTATGTGAACAAAACTCAGATGATTTAGAAAAAACTTTAAAGGCAGTTGAAGAAAAGTTTGGGAAATATCTATACAAAATGAAATGGCTTAATATAGGTGGTGGACACCATATTACAAGGGAAGATTATGATATAGATTTATTAAAAAAATTAATTAAAAATATACAAGAAAAATATGATTTGCAAGTTTATATTGAGCCAGGGGAAGCAATAGCTTTAAATGCAGGATATTTAGTAACAGAAGTTTTAGATATTGTTCATAATAAAATGAATATACTTATATTAGATGCCTCAGCTGCTTGCCACATGCCAGATGTATTAGAAATGCCATATAGGCCACCTCTTAAAGAAAGTGGAAAACCTAATGAAAAAAAATACACCTATCGTTTATCTTCATATACATGTTTAGCAGGAGACATTATAGGAGATTATTCCTTTGACAGAGAAATAAAGGTAGGAGATAAATTATATTTTGAGGATATGGCTATATATTCTATGGTTAAAAATAATACTTTTAATGGAATACCACTTCCCTCTATTGCAGTAATGGATATTAATAAGGAATGTAAAGTAATTAAAAGTTTTGGATATAAAGATTTTAAAGGAAGATTATAATTATGAAAGAGTTAAAGACAATACCTAAAAGTGATGGATTTAGAATGCCAGGAGAATTTGAAAAGCATAAAGGCTGTATTATGATATGGCCAAAAAGACCAGGCTCCTGGACATATGGTGCAAAAAAAGCAAGAGAAGCCTTTAAAAATGTTGCAGAAGCAATCTCAGAAAGCGAAGAGGTTTATATGCTAGTAGAAAGTGATGTTAAAGAATCTGCTAAAAATATGCTATCTTCTAAAATAAAAATAATAGAAATTGAATCAGATGATGCATGGGCAAGAGACACAGCTCCAACCTTTGTGGTTAATGATAAGGGTGATGTAAGAGGAGTTTGCTGGAAGTTTAATGCTTGGGGTGGAGAATATGATGGTCTTTATAAAAACTGGGATAAAGATTCAAAGCTTGCCTCTTCTGTATGTGAAAAACTAGGATATGAAGCATATGATGCAAAACACTTTGTTCTTGAAGGTGGCTCAATACATAGTGATGGTGAAGGAACAGTAATAGTTACTAAGGCTTGTCTATTAAGTAAAGGACGCAATCCTAATTTAAGCAAATCACAAATTGAAGATAATTTAAAAAAATACCTAGGTGCAGAAAAAATAATTTGGCTAAAACATGGAATATATAATGATGAAACCAATGAACATGTAGACAATGTATGTGCCTTTGTGGAGCCAACAAGTGTTGTGCTAGCTTGGACAGATGATAAAGAAGATGAGCAATATAAAATGTCAAAGGAATGTTATGATATATTATCAAAGGAAACTGATGCAAAGGGAAGAAAGTTTAAAATAACAAAATTACCTATACCTAAAAAACATATATGCATCACAGAAGAAGAATTAGTTGGATTTGAGTTTGAAGAAGGAGAGGATATGAGAGAAGTTAATGAAAGGTTAGCAGCAAGCTATGTTAACTTTTATATATCAAACAATTCTATTATTGTCCCTCAATTTAATGATGAAAATGATAAATTAGCAGTAGAAATATTAGGAAATCTATTTAAAGATAGAAAAATAGTTCCAATTTATGCAAGAGATATAATTGTTGGTGGAGGAAATATTCACTGTATAACGCAACAAATTCCAGAATAATTTAAAGGAAGGTGGAAAGCATATGAGAAATGTAGTTGTAGCAGCAGTTCAAATGAAATGCTCAAAAGTTGTAGAAGAAAATATAAATAAGGCAGAAGAACTTATAAGAAAAGCAGCAAAAAAAGGTGCAAATATTATATTATTGCCAGAATTATTTGAAAGACAATATTTTTGTCAAGAAAAAAGATATGATTATTATAACTTTGCAAGTACTCTTGAAGATAATAAAGCAATAAATCACTTTAAAAATGTAGCAAAAGAGCTTAATGTGGTACTTCCAATAAGCTTTTATGAAAAAGACCAAAATACCTTATTTAATAGCATTGCAGTTATTGATGCAGATGGTTCTATTTTGGGAATTTATAGAAAGACACATATCCCAGATGACCACTTTTATCAAGAAAAGTTTTACTTCACTCCAGGAAACACAGGATTTAAAGTATTTAAAACTAGATTTGCAAATATTGGTATAGGAATATGCTGGGACCAATGGTTTCCAGAAACGGCAAGAGCCCTTACCTTAAATGGAGCAGAAATAATATTTTACCCAACAGCAATAGGAAGTGAACCTATCCTAGAAA
>ONGV01000274.1 GCA_900317445.1 uncultured Eubacteriales bacterium
TACTGCATTAAATGAATCATAAACATTTGCAAGAGGATGAGTTTCTGGAATCATAGTTGGATGAACTCTTAATTCAAGCTTTCCATTTTTTTCTTTAACTATTGCAAGAAGCTTTATTACCATTCCTAAATTTTTTGCATATTCCATATCTAAAGAAGTAATATTTGTTATACCTTGTCTATATACTTTATCTATATCTATCTTTGTTCCAAAAGCTAATGAAGCTAAAATTGCAAGCTTATATTGAGCATCATAACCTTCTATATCTGAAGTAGGATCTGCTTCTGCATATCCTAATTCTTGAGCTTCTTTTAATACATCATAAAATCCGCTTCCTTCAAGTTCCATTTTACTTAAAATGAAGTTTGTTGTTCCATTTACAATACCATATAATTGTTCAATTTTATTTGCAGTTAAACTTTCATTTATACTTTGAATTATTGGAATTCCACCTGCAACTGAAGCTTCATAATTTATCATAACCCCTTCTTCATCTGCCTTATGGAATAATTCATCTCCATTTGTTGCAATAAGCATTTTATTTGCTGTAACAACATTTTTCTTTTTACTCATTGCTTTTAATATGTAATCTTTAGCAGGTTCTATTCCTCCCATTACTTCAACTACTATCTTTATTGATTCATCATTTAATATTTCATTAAAATCAGTAGTTACTATTTCATCTGGAACCTCTACTGTTCTTGGCTTGTTTTTATCTCTTACAAGGATTTTTGCCACTTCAACTTTATAACCTGAACGTTTCATTATTTCTTCTTCATTCATCTTTAAAATGTTCCAAACCCCACGTCCAACATTTCCAAGTCCTAATAATGCTATCTTTACTGTTTTCACTTTTAAATTGCCCCTTTCTTATTTGTTGTCCCCTAATCAAAATATATTCCACTTAATTATATTACTAAATTAAATATTTTTCCATAGCTAAGATGAATTTTATATATAATTTAATATATAAAATAACTGTTACATTAAGAAATTTTAAAAAACTTCTTAATGCAACAGCTCTACTTAATCTAATCTTACTTTATGAGCCTTAGTTTTTAATAAAACTAATAAAACACCATATATAATACAAACAATTACTCCATAAACAATTAAAGAAATTACTGGTTGCTCTATTATAAATCTTCCTTTAATTAAATACACAACAAACATAGATATAAGACATGAAAAAACTATTTTTAAATTTTCTTTAATTACAAACTTTTTATCAAAATTCATAGTAAATTTACGTTTAAATCTAATTGTTATTGTTGTTAATGAGAAGAAAGAGGTTATAACTGTACCTAGTACAACTCCATACACTCCTATAAACTTAGCTAAAATAATACTTAAAACAAAATTAAGTGTACTTGCTGTAACACTATTATATAATGTAGTTTTTGTATCACCTTTAGCATAGAAATATCTGTATATAATATCTCTCATAAGATTTGTAGGAACTCCTATCATGTAAATTAGAGTGCATATATAAACATCTTTTGTTACATCTGATGTAAATTTTCCTCCTTCATATAAAATCTGTATTCCTTCTTTACCAACTGCCATAAAGCCTACTACTAGTACAAAAACTATTGCATTAAAAAATACCATAAATTGAAATAACTTATTTTGTCCATCTTCTTCTCTAACACTTTTAGCTATCTTTGGATAAATATATGTCATTAGATTTTTTATAAATAATAAATTTATCATAGATACTATTGAGTTTGAATATGTCAATCTTGAAATTTGTCCTGTTCCTAAACTTGATGAAATTAAAGAATCAGTTAAAAGAGTAATTTGATATACACCAGTACTTACTACTGTTGGTAAGAATACTCTTGTCATACTTTTCATATTTTCATCTTTAAAATCAATAACGGGTTTATATGTAAATCCTGTTTTCCAAGCAAAAAAGAAGCTTAAAACAACTTCTAATATACAAGTAATTAAAATATAAAAGGCATATTCATAAATTGTTAAATCCTTATTAAAAAAAACTAATCCTGTTAATGCAATTATAGTAATTAAACTCATTACCTTAGGAATATTAAATTTATCAATACACTGAAAATGTGCATTTACAACTCCAAGCATAGTACCAGAAAATTGACTTACCATAGTTATAAGCATTAAACTTGCTGCAATTTTTACAAATTCACTAGAACCACTAGAAAATACACTTATTATAGGAACTCTAAAGGTAACTACCACAATAACTAAAATAATACATACAACATATAATATAGTTATAAAATTGTTTACACTTCTTTTACTTGTTTTATTTACAAGTGCTGGAATAAGAACTGTTGTTATTCCCATTCCTATAAAACTAAAAATAAATGTTCCTATACTGTTTGAAAAATTAAATGCATCCATTTCTACAGTAGCTCCAAAATTTGAAGCTGTAACTGATAACTTTATTAATGTTACAAGTTGAGTTATTAATGTAAGCATCATCATAAAAAATAGTTGTTTAAATGCTTTTCTATTTGACCCCATCTTTTTCTCCTTTTTAAATACTTCTTTACTTATTTTTTCAATGACTTTTTTAGTTTAACATTTGAAATTTTCATTGTCAAATATAGCTAATTTTTTCTATTTTTTAAGACCTTTTTTATATTTATTTTCCGTGATTTAACTCCATACCTCTCTAAGCCTATCTTTAAGTTCTTTAGAACTGTTAAAATTATTATCTACTTCAGTTATCTTTCCTCTATTTAAAAGAAGTATTTTATCACTTATTTCCTGGGCAACATCCATTAAATGAGTAGATATTACTATTGCATTGCCTTTTCTTGCATATTCTTTTACAATTTCCTCTACAATTTCTGTTGACATAAAATCTAGTGCTGTAAAGGGTTCATCTATTAGAATATATTTATAATCTAATAAAAGGGCAAGCATTAATAAAAGTTTATGTTTCATTCCTAGTGAATAGCTAAATATTTTACTATCAATTTTTCTATCCATATCTAATCTTTTCTGCATTTCTTTAAAATATTTTTCATTAAGCTTTCTATTTTTTAGATACATTATTAAATTAACATATTCTTCTCCTGTAAGATGATTATAAAAATCCATTTTATCATGTATAAATAATATATCATTTTTATATTTAGAAAAATCTAAATTACATTTTAATTCACCACTTAAACATCTAAAAAGAGTGGTTTTTCCTGTTCCATTTTCTCCTAGAAGACAATATACATGTCCTTCTTGAATTTTAAAATTAACATTTTCTAAGGTTTTGTTTTTTCTATCATATGAGAAATTCAAATTATCTACTTCTATCATACTTTGTCCACTCCTTATTTATTTTTAATTCTATAACCTCTCCATAGTATATTATTATTGTTATAAATATAAGTAAAATGTTAAAAAATCTAACCCTATTATCTGGCACTTCAAGTTTAAAGCTATACATAAGATTATAAGCACAATATAAGAATAATCCTACAGCTACAGCTATTGCATAGGCTATTTTTATCTCTCTAAAGAAACCTTTTGAATTTATTATCTTTATAAGTATTATAGATATAAATTTAAATAAAAATATTATTGGTATTAAAACATAAAAATATTCAACATAAGACCCTTTATGAAGTTTTAAACTTATCATTAAAGCTACTCCTAATATTATAGGAAGACAACATATCATAAAATATCCCTTAGCTTTTTGCATAATTAACTTTTTCATATTTATTTCTAATGCAAATTGGTTAGACATCTCAAGTTCTTCTTTTACTCTTAACTGTCCAATATTTATTATTAAGTTAAGTAAAAAGCACATAACTGATATTGCAAAAACTACAAGGAAATGATACTGAGAAAAGTTTACCATATCATTAATATTTTCAGGTGCTATAATATCAGTAAAATAAAAGGCAACCATTGATAAGGTTTGCATAAACACTATAAAAATACCTATCATCTTCAAAAATGGTCTATCTCTAAAAAACACTATTACATCTCTTATAAATCTTTTATCCTTTATAAGTGGAGAGGTTATAAGCTTCATTCCAATTCCTAAGTTATCCTTTTCTTTTGACCTTTCTTCTTCATAAAGTATATGTATATTTTCTTTCATATAATTCATTGATAAAATAGATAAAACAATTAAAACTAAAATTGATATTAAAATTAAAGGTATTAAATCTTTTTTAGTTATAAAATCAGTTAAAAGAAGAATATCTCTTTCAAAAAATATAGTTAATATAATTTGAGAAACCCAAGTTAAAATTGCAAAAAATCCTATAAATAATATTGCAGCTACTAAAAAAAAGATTGTTTTTAAAAATTTATTTTCTTCTGCCTTCTTTTTAAGAAATAATACTCCATATAAAACTGTTATGTTCATAAGATATGCCATAATAATAAATCCTAAAAGAATAAGCGAACCTCTTAAAAAGCTATCCATTTTTAATATAAAAGGAAGCACTGTTGGAATAACTACCACAACTAAATACTTTATAAAAAGTATATTAATCCTTGCATTAACATAGCTAAAGGCATCCTCTCTTAAAAACATCATCAAACCATCTTTTTTTAAACTTTCTAAAAATTCTCTATGTATTATAATGTGGAAAGCATAAATTACAACTATATTAGCAGCTGCTATAAAAGTTACTGCCATATCAAAGCCAACTTTATTCAAAAGCCTATTGCACATAGTAAATACAACTATAGAAACAAATATAAATTGAAAAACTTTTAAAACTGCTTTTGATATACTCTTAAAATTTACATTTCCATCCCTAAAATTCATAAATAGTAATCGTTTAAACATTTTTTTCACTCTCCTCTAATATAATAATTATATACATATAAATATTTAATTACCATATTAAAATTTCTAAACTTTGTTATTTCCTTTTTTCTTTCAAAAAACATAAAAAAAGCAGATTAAATATATGTTCCTACTTTTAAGTAAGTAAAAAAACACTATACTCAATCTGCTAATTAAATTTAATTTATTATGCTAAGATAATTCAAAAGCTCCAGTATATAATTGATAATATTTGCCTTTCTTTGCTATCAAATCTTCATGGTTTCCTCTTTCAATTATTCTTCCTTGCTCTAAAACCATAATTACATCAGAATTTTTTATAGTAGATAATCTATGGGCAATTACAAATACTGTTCTTCCTTCCATAAGCTTATCCATACCCTCTTGAACAATTTTTTCTGTTCTTGTATCAATGCTTGAAGTAGCTTCATCTAGTATAAGTACTGGAGGGTCTGCTATTGCAGCTCTTGCTATTGCTAAAAGTTGTCTTTGTCCTTGAGAAAGATTTGCTCCATCTCCAGTAAGCATAGTATCATATCCTTGTGGAAGATGTTTTATAAATAAATCTGCATTTGCAAGTTTAGCTGCCTTTTTAACTTCTTCATCTGTTGCATCAAGCTTTCCATAACGTATATTATCTGCTACTGTTCCTGTGAAAAGGTGAGTGTCTTGAAGAACTATTCCTAAAGAACGTCTTAAATCTGCCTTTTTTATCTTATTTATATTTATTCCATCATATCTTATTTTTCCATCTTGAATATCATAAAATCTATTAATAAGATTTGTTATTGTAGTTTTTCCTGCACCTGTTGCTCCAACAAATGCTAATTTTTGTCCTTGTTTTGCATATAATTTTACATCATGTAATACTATTTTTTCATCATTATATCCAAAGTCAACTCCATCAAAAACAACATCACCTAAAAGTTTTGTATAAGTTGTAGTTCCATCTCCATGAGGATGCTTCCAAGCCCATACTCCTGTACGTTCTTTAACCTCTTCAATTTCTCCATCCTCTTTAATTTTAGCATTTACTAAAGTTACATATCCATTGTCTGTTTCTTTTTCTTCATCCATAAGTTTAAATATACGCTCTGCTCCAGCTAGGGCCATAACAATTGAATTAAACTGTTGTGATATTTGTGTTATTGGCATATTAAAACTTCTTGTTAATTGTAAAAATGAAGCTAATGCCCCTACTGTGAATCCTCCAAAGCCATTAATTGCAATAATTCCTCCAAATATAGCTGTTAAAACATAATTTATATGTCCTAAGTTTCCCATAATAGGCATTAAAATATTTGCAAAGGTATTAGCATTATTAGCACTATCAAATAAGTTTTCATTTAATTCATCAAACTTTTCTTTAACTTCATCTTCATGGCAAAACACCTTAACTACTCTTTGTCCTTCCATGATCTCTTCTATATATCCATTAAGCTTTCCTAAATCACGTTGTTGCTTTCCAAAATAAGCACCACTTTTTCCACCAATTACTCTTACTACATTCATCATAACAACTACCATTATGACAACAATAATTGTTAAAGGAATGCTTAAAACCACCATTGAAATAAATACACTTACAACTGTTATTACTGATGATAAAAGCTGAGGTATACTTTGACTAAGCATTTGTCTTAAAGTATCTGTATCATTTGTATAAAGACTCATTATATCCCCATGAGCATTGGTATCAAAATATTTTATTGGAAGACTTTCCATATGTTCAAACATATCATCTCTTATCTTTTTTAATGCTCCTTGAGATACAATAACCATAATTTTACTGTAAAGATAACTTGCAATTACACCTATATAATAAATAACTCCAAGCTTTATCAATGCATGTAAAAGAGGTGCAAAGTTAGGACTTGCTTCATTAAGAAAAGGTGCTATGTAATCATCTATAAGAGTTTTTAAAAATAAACTTCCATATACTCCTGCTAAAGAACTTATCAAAATAGCTATAAGAACTACTAAACAATGAATTTTATATTCCTTTAAAACATAATTCATTAATCTTTTAAAAGTTGTTCCTGCATTTTCACTCTTTTTCATTGGCATATTTTTAGGCTTCATTTTTATCATCTCCCTTCGTTTGAGATTCATATACATCTCTATATATTTCATTAGTTTTTAGAAGTTCCTCATGAGTTCCAAAGCCATCAATTTTTCCATCATTTAATACTATTATTTTATCTGAATCTTGTATTGAAGAAATACGTTGTGCTATTATAAGCTTTGTTGTATTTGGAATATCTTCTTTAAATGCCTTTCTTATAAATGCATCAGTTTTAGTATCAACAGCACTTGTAGAGTCATCTAATATTAAAATTTTAGGATTCTTTAAAAGAGCTCTTGCAATACATAAACGTTGTTTTTGCCCTCCTGATACATTACTTCCTCCTTGTTCTATAAAAGTCTCATACTTTTTAGGGAAGTTTTGTACAAATTCATCTGCTTGAGATTGTGTACAAGCATGAATTATTTCTTCTTGAGTTGCATTTTTATTTCCCCAACGAAGATTTTCATTTATTGTTCCAGAGAATAATACATTTTTTTGAAGAACCATAGCAACCTCATTACGAAGGCTTTCTATATCATACTTTCTAACATCAATTCCTCCAACTTTAACCTCTCCACCAGTTACATCATATAACCTAGGAATAAGCTGAACGAGTGTAGATTTGGCACTACCTGTTCCTCCTAAAATTCCAATGGTTTCTCCTGAATTTATTTTTATATTTATTTTCTCTAAGTTTAAGTTATTTTTATCATTACTATAAGAAAAATCTACATTATTAAATTCAATTGAACCATCTTTAACTTCATAAATTGGATTTTCACAATTAGTTAAGGTACTCTTTTCTTCTAAAACTTCAACAATTCTTTCTGCAGAAGATTTTGACATAACAACCATAACAAAAACCATAGAAATCATCATAAGGCTCATAAGTATATTTGTACAATAAGTAAATAAACTCATAAGTTCACCAGTAGTCATAGTGCTTGATACAATCATCTTAGCTCCAAGCCATGAAAGAGTTATCATACATGTATACATAGAAAACATCATTATTGGATTATTAAAAATTAATATTCCTTCAGCCTTTTTAAAATAATTATATATTTGTTCTGAGGCCTTTTTAAACTTATTTATTTCATGTTCCTCTCTTACATAAGCTTTAACTACTCTTATTCCAGTTAAATTTTCTTGAACACTTGCATTTAAATTATCATATTTTTTAAATACCTCTTTAAAATAAGGATGTGCATGTGTCATTATAAAATATAATGCTAGTCCTAAAAATATAATTGCACCTACAAATATCAATGATAATTTAAAATTAATGTAAAATGACATAAACATTGCACATATAAGTGAAATTGGTGCTCTTACAAACATACGAATAATCATTTGAAAAGCATTTTGAAGATTTGTTACATCTGTTGTTAAACGAGTAACTAATCCTGCTGTTGAGTATTTATCAATATTTTCAAATGAAAAATTTTGTATATTGTGAAACATTGCTTTTCTTAAATTTTTTGCAAATCCACAGGAAGCTGAAGCTCCAAATTTACCCCCTAAAGCACCAAAAGTCAATGAAAGCATAGCAGTTATAAGCATTATTACCCCTATAAAGCATACATACTTTATGCTTCCTCCTTCAAGTCCATTATCAATGATTGCTGCCATTAATAATGGAATAATCATCTCCATAATTACTTCTAAAATCATAAATATTGGAGTTAAAATTGTATCCTTTTTGTACTCTTTAATGTACACAGATAACTTTTTTATCATTTACCTCATCTCCTTTTGTTAGACTTCTAACTATATATAAAATCAAAATTATCCAAGCTTTTTAGATAATCTTAATAATATATCCATAAATATTTTTAACTCTTCTTCTGTAAGCTCATCTTTTAATCTTTTCTCTCCTTCTTTAATTAAAGAATGAACCTTTTCTTGAATAAGTTTACCGGTACCAGTTAAGACTATCTTTTTTAATCTTTTATCACCTTTTACACCTATTCTTTCTATATATCCCTTTTTCTCTAAAAGCTGTAAAACACTTGATACAGAAGACCTTCTTATATTAAATTCCTCTTCTATATCCTTTTGATAAACATCTCTTTTTTCTGATTCTAAA
>ONGV01000344.1 GCA_900317445.1 uncultured Eubacteriales bacterium
GAGAAAAAGACATGACTAACACTATGTTTGAACAGTTCGGATATAAATCCGCCCGCGACTTAATGACGGATTTAGCACACGACATTATTGACGGGGGCGATTTGGTAAAAGTCAAAAACCCCGAGGGGACTCGTGTCAAGAGTTGCGCGTATAAATTCGATGGGGGTTATTGGTTAATAACATATCGTCGCGGGCGTATTGTATCGCTTGATTATTTCGACGCCCTTTATGAATTAATGTTCGTGATGGGGGTGTAAACATGGTAATAATTAAATCCGTCGGTTTTACCGTCAAGCGTGAGCACACGCCACTCGAGGAAATTTTCGAAATGCTCAACGAACTGTACAAAACCCACATTATTAACGGGTATCTCGTCGAAATAAAAAACGGCGTGACCATAATAAACATTATAGAAAGGGGGTGAGAAAATGTCATGGTTGGAAAAAGCGTCCGAAATGTTATCCGAGGGCAAAAAGAAACCGCCCGCAAACGTGGACTCGTCAACGATTACCGACCCCGAAAAGGCGGGGGAGATTGCCGAAAAATCATTGAACGAACCCGAAAAGAAAGAAACAGACAATTCAGAAACCAACACCGATAATGGAGAGGAGACAAAAGAAAATGGCATACAAGACAAAAAAGAATCAGAGTAACACGCCCACATACGAGGAGAAAACGCTCAACTCACTCTCATTGAGAGTTTACGAGAGCGGGTTCGCGTCCCTGTCCGTGAACGTTAAAGAGGGTACTATCGTAATCAATGGACACATACGCGAAACAAAAGACGGTTCGCCGTTTTTCGCGTTCCCGTCCTATAAGGGGAGCGACGGTAAATATTATAATTCCGCTTACGCTCTCGGGGACGATATCAAAACCGATATCGAGTTACTTGTAAAACAGTTAACCGAGTAAATCAAACAACCACAATTAAATAACGTTTAATCAACGCACACATACGCCCATTTACACCCCGCAATTATAGCGGGGTGTTTTTTTGTTCCTATTGACTAAAAATCGATCATTTGTTATTGTTCAAATGTAACAAAAATAAAACAAAACCTAAAACGGGGGTTAAATTATGGCAACATATAGACAGATTAACACGGTACTCAATAAATTAATGAGTCAGTATCGAGGCGGTGCGGGCGACCCCGTCGACCTCACGTCTCTCATTTCACTTGGTCGCACAAACATAAACACCGACAATTTTAAGGACGGGTTTAACGGCTCTCTGTCCGACGTAATCGGTAAAACAGTTGTGAGATATCTCAAGAGCACTCTCGAATTTCCCGAACTTTCTCGAAACGAGTTCGAGTTCGGTGGAATGTTGCGCAAAATCAGAATTTCACCGATGGACATGGTAGAAAACACGTCCGTAAAAATCGGCGAGAATGGCTACACGCCCGCCCCGTTTGCGGTAAACAAACCGACGTTCGGGGAAAAGTTTTTCCCGGACTTTGATTCATGGGCGGAAAAATGCACCGTGCCCGACACCCTGTTAAATACCGCTTTTCATAACGGCGAGGAGTTGGGCGCGTTCCTCGACGCTCTCATGGACTCCATCGGCGACACATTCACCGCACACGAGAATCTCATGGCGAAAACTTGCGTCACTAACTGGATTCTCGAGAAAATAAAGAACTCAAATGGCGTAATTGACGTTCTCGCTCTCTATAACGAGAAATTTACAAAGTCACTCACGGCGGACGTCGCAATTTGTGACCAAGAGTTTTTGCAGTTCGCGGGAATGTTAATCCGTAATGTTGTGAAATATCTCCACAACGATAACACTATTTATAGTGTTACCCACGACGTGAATAATACACCCGATGATGAAATGCTTTGTTATTTCCTCGCTGATTTTGTGAGTGCTTATAACACCTATTTGTTGAACGGTGCGAGCATTTTCCAGAATGAACTCATAAAACTCCCGAATTATCGCGAGATAAATTCTTGGCAGGTTTCGGGCGGTTGGTCGGGAAACGCGTTCCCCACTTTTGCGGGCAATTCCAAAATTGTTTGTGTTCCCTCGAGTGGTGGCGACCCCATAAATCAGGAGGGCGTCATCGGCATAATTGCCGATAGACGCGGACTCGGTACAACCTCAAAGGATATCTATGTCGCAACCGATCGATTCAACGGCGACAGGTACACTAATTACACGTACGGTGCAACAAATCAGTACATAAACGACCTGTCAGAACAGGGAGTCGTGCTTATTATGGACGGTACAAGCAACAGAGAAACCACAAAGAAAAAGTAAATAATCCCATGTCTTACTCTCCAATAATCCCCCGCGTTAATCCGCGGGGGATAACTCTATAAAAAGGGGGTTCAAATGCAAATCACATTATACAAAAATACCGCACCATTAAATAAACTCTCGCGGTCATTGGGTTCACCGTTAACAATCGCGGGTTATTTGCGCGAGCCGTGTGACGTGTTAAATCCACAAATCGAGGTAGAATATAACGCGACGTTATTAACGTATAATTTCGTTTATATCCCCGATTTTGGGCGGTATTATTTTATAAATGATTCAACCGTTGACGGTAAAAA
>ONGV01000267.1 GCA_900317445.1 uncultured Eubacteriales bacterium
AAAATTATTATAATCCATAAAATCACCTACAATAAAATCTAATTTTATTATAGCACATCATTAAAATAATAACATTTTTAATGAAAATAATTTTAAAAATTTGTTTGAAAGGAAATTGAATGGAAATGGCTTAAAATCAAGGATTTTAAATAAAGTTGAATTGGTTTTGAATTGAATTTTTAGGAATGTTTTTTGACGATTTTTTGACGAAAGAAGAAAAGGGACTAGGAACTAACCTAGTCTTTTTAACAATTCTTCTCTCGTAATAAAATATATAAAAATGCAAATACTAATCATATCCTAAAATCATAACAACATAAAAGACCAGTAAGATTGAATTCTTCTGGTCTTAATATTTTAAGTTACTCCCCTTTTAGTAACCCAAAATGAAATCATGCTTTTTAAAAAAGAGCACTTCCCCATTAAGTGCTCCCAATATTATAAATCAATCCCCATTAAACCCACACTCATTATATAATGAGTATTATTAATTAATCAACAAGTAAGTTATGGTATAATTGGATATTAAGACATAAATTTAAGAACACTTCCCTTTAATCTTTTTTAAGTTGTTCTTTTCTAACAGCTATTAATTGCTCCAACTCTTCTATATCTTCTTTTGTTGCTTGATTCTTTACAAAGCTTCTGGTTGTTGACCTATTTCTTAAATATCTAGCCCTTTCTCTGTTTTGTTCTTGCCATCTTTTGTTAGCTTCTGTTTGTGCATTTTCACTCATTTTCAATCCTCCTATCTAGTAAGCATATATATTAAGCCTACTATAACAATTATTAATGCTATAATTCTAAAAATTAATTTAACTGATTCTTTAATTAATTCTTTCATTGCATTTTTTAATGATAGATGTTATATTTATTTTACAGGGAGGTTTTACCCTCCCCCTTTTGATTATAGGCTATCTAATATCATTTTTATAACTGCTATTAGTGTGCCTATTTCTAATGCTAGGTTAGTGAGTTCCCTTATAACTTCGCTAACCTTTTTTATTTTGTCTTTTAATTTATCTATCATTATTGTTTCACCTCCTTCCTACAATTATATTATACTATCGATAGTATAATAAGTCAATGCTTTTTGATATTTTTTCTAAAAAAGATAAAAAAATAAAGGGTAACAAATAGACCTAAGCCTATCTGCTACCCTTCTAAATTATAAGCCTAATATAGCTCTCCATGTATTTTGTCCAACAATTCCATCTGGTGTTAAACCTCTTGATTTTTGAAATGCAACTACTGCATTATAGGTATTTTGTCCGAAGTCCCCATTTTCCTGTAAGTTAGCAATTCCATAAGCCTTTAAAACTTTTTGAATCAATTTAGTTATATTGCCTTTTGCTCCAATTTTAAGTGTTGGGCATCCAGCAAGAGTTTTAGATTCTCCTGTTTTAGCATTGCATGTTAAACCATCTACAGGCTGATTTGAAAAGCCTTGTGCATTACATTCACTTTGCAAATCTTTTACCCACTGTTTCCAGTTCCAGGACTTCAAATATTCAGTTAGCCAATCAACATTTTTGTTGATAGAGCTATTAGTATTGTTGATAGAAATATTAGATTTGTCTAAGAATATACTTTCATTGAATACATTCATATCCACATTCGTATTGATTCCGTTTATATGACCTTTCTCTGTATATTGATGTCCTGCAAGAATTGTAAATCCAGCTAATGCAACTAAGTTACTCTTCCATGGCTCAACTCCATAGTGTGCAAGCCATAGGGGATAATTTTTCTTAATTTCCATTGGTAGATTGTCCCTACTAAAATAAGCACCAGTATAAATTACCATACCCATTCCACTTAATTCCTTAAACTTTTTTAAAAATCTAATTGCATAGTCCCCTACATCAAATCCACTTACTTCTATATCCAAACAAGGAAGTAAATCATTTTTCTTATCCTTTATTTGATTATAAAAATTATGGGCTTGGCTTTCTGCTTGACTTGTTCCCACTAAGAAGTGATAGAATCCTGTTGAAAGTCCTACTCCTTTTGCTCCAGCATAGTGGCTATTTAACCATTGGTCCTGATAGGTAGTGCCTTCTGTCGCTTTTATATACACCACTTCAACTCCATCAGCTTTTACTTTGCTCCAGTTAATGTTTCCGTTGTGATTGCTTACCTGACTTACGGACAGTTTATATACAAATATTTACTATATTCAAATTTAACAAAAAAAATTAAAAAAATATAATAAAAAACCACCTTTTTCATT
>ONGV01000333.1 GCA_900317445.1 uncultured Eubacteriales bacterium
TCCTAAAAGTTCTCTACATACAACTGTTCCTTTTTCTGCAATAAATCTATTCATAAAATCTTCTGAAATTTTATATGCCCTTCCCTTTTCTTCCATATCTTCTGAATGACAATGTCCATATTTTAGTCCTAATGCCATTAAAGCACCTGAAACTGCTCCACACATCTCACCTTTACGAGCACCTCCTCCAAATTGTGTAGATATTTTTAAGGCTAATTCTTCATCCATGCCTAATTCTGTTGCAAAAGTTGTAAAAACAGCTTGAGAACAATTAAAATTACTACAAAAATAGTTTTCAGCTTTATTTACATGATTCATAGTTATTTTCCCACCTTTTTTGTATTTTTGAATCTTTCTTTTGAAATAGAGTAATCTACTTTTTCTTACTATAATTTTAAAATTATAGTGATACTCTTTTCTTCCATAAATTATACTCTTTAGATAATTCCTTCGCAATGTTATCATTTACAGCTTCCGATGCCTTTATACTTTTTTTATAAAGATTTCCATACATATCTTTAGCCTTTTTCTTAACAAATGGCTTTGCCCATTTCCATAATGTTTTAGCTTCTTTATCATATTTGCATATTAATTCCATACAATCTTCAAGTATAAAATTAAAAAGATTTATATCATATACTTCAGAAAGTTTTACACTTTTTATCATATCAGTAAAACTTTTATATGCTTCTTCACATTTATCAAATTTAATATAATAATGTATTAAATTCCTCCATCCTGATATAACATCATAGTTTTTGCCATTTTTAATTTCAATATTAAGTAAAGCTTTAAATAATTCTTCATTTTCCACTTCATTATCAATATTTTTATTAAAATAAATAAGTGTTTTGTAACTTTGCTTATTCCAATCTGTTATACTTTCTTTCCAACACTTAACTAGCTTGTTAGCATAATTAGTATATTCAGTTTCAATAGCAATATTTATGCATTCATAAATATCGTATTTATTTAAATCTGATTCAATTTTTAAATTTCTACTATATCCACAAGCACAATCAAAATTTGCATTTTTTGCTCTTTTAAATAATTCATCATATTTATTTTTATCATTATGTTTCATCAAAAGATATGTAAGAATTTCAAGTGAAGAACCTATACCTTGAAAACTATTTGTTTCTCTATCTTTAAGTTCTTCTTCAAACAATCTTTTTACAATATCTTCATTATCAATATTTTCAAATAAAATATAATATACTAACCTTAAACGCTTAGTATAATTTTTATCATATATTCCATATAGCCCATTTCCTTCAAAATAACATACATCAGAATAATCACCATCATTTACTTTTTTTAATATATCACTCTGTTTTTTAATCATTTCTTTTACAATATCAATATACAAAGTTATCCACCTTTTATTCTAAACATCTAATAACTATCTTATTTTATGTTTATTATATGTATTTAAAGTAGATTGCATCAATATTTGTATAAAGCTTAACATTTTAAACTTTTTAAGTCAACTACATACTCACTGCTAATTTATCACAAATAATTATGATTGTTTTTTAGGCATATTTTTGCTATTTTAATAGTAAGGAAGTATTGTAGTAATTTATCAGAACCACTTGATTTATGTGGATTATCTTTAGGTGCAGTTCTTTCACTAAATTATGCTATTGATAATCCTGAAAAAATAAATTCATTGATATTAATAGCTCCTCAATATAATATGCCTAAAACATTACTTAAAATTCAAAATATAATTTTTCACTTTATGCCAAATTCAGCTTTTTCAAAAATAGGACTTACAAAAAAGGGGTTTATAGAATTTACAAATTCAATGATGAATATAGATTTTAGTGAAAACATAAAGAATATATCTTGTCCAACACTAATACTTTGTGGTGAAAAAGACAAAGCCAATAAAAAAGCTTCCAAATGTCTATCTGAAAATATTATAAAGTCAGAATTTAAACTTATTAAAAATGTAGGTCATGAAGTAAATATTGATGCACCAAAAGAGTTAGCAGAAATCATTAATAATTTTTACTACATGCATAAAAATAACTAATTCTTATTTATTAATCATCATAATTAAATGTCCATTTATTTCTTTTACTTTTTTAAATCCAACATTTAAATAACATTTTATTGCAGTTTTATTTTCTACATCAGGGTCAATAACTATTTTTTCAATATTAGGTTTTTCAAAAATAGTATTTATTATTTGTTTTAATATTTTACTACCATATCCCTTTCCACGATAATCATCTTCTCCTATAAATATATCAATACCATAAACATTTTCTTCATATAAATATTCTTTTGTCTCATAATATTGAATATATCCAATTGGAATATCATCTATAAGAATTATATTAGGATTATGTTTATTTGAATTTAAAACCTTTTTTCTATACTTTTTTCTTATATCATTTAAATTTGGAGGTTTAGGAAAATCATCACTTCCATACCACTGCCTAACATAACTGTTATTTAGCCACTTCATCATTAACAAATAGTCTTCATCTTTATCTTGAAACTTTTTAAAATTAATCATAAATTCCCCCTAAATAAAAAACTTATTAAAAAAGACAGATGATTATTCTGTGTTTCTTCATCAATTACTACAATAGCACCTCCACCATTTCACCATCAACGACTGCCTTATATGCGATGGAACCTTTTGCATTCAAAGATTGGTCAATGTCTTTTTCTGGAATAATCTTATTTAATATTAAATGATGAAAGAAAGCTATCTCCTGAAATTCTTTAATTTCAGCAACTCTCATTTCAATATCTACCATTTTACTTTGCCATTCAGCATTTTTTAAAATTCATTTACTATTTTTTCACGATTATCAACATATTCCAGTACATTATGGCAAAAAATCATATCAAATGTTTTATCTTCAAGTTGTTTTAGAACATCAATGCTCCCAATTAACTGACAATAATTATTATCACAGTATCTTTCATTTACAGCTTCTTTAGATTGCTCAATAGCACAAATCATCTCATAATTTGTTATTACAATCCTTACTATTCCACATATGGATGCAATTGAAACAAGTAAAGGCAATACTTTATTATTTTTCCCACTAACAAAATAAAGAAATGATGCTACAGCTCCTAACATACTCGGAATGATTAACATTATCACAAATGAAATCATTTGCCAAGTTGCACCTCTTGAAATATTATAAGAATCAGTTATGCACATAGAGATAAAGTAAGCTACAATAACAATTCCCATCCTCTTATGTGACAACATTCCTCTTATGGCATTAACTAATCCATATGCAAAAAACACTACCTGAATAATGAGACTTAAAATATTGATTACAATAACCAGAATATCACTATAATCAACAGCCTCTGATTGTAATGGAAATCTAATAACAATATCCACAATCGTTGCCATAAGTGAAAATACTATAAATGCATATAGTGCAATCATTATATTATTTGCCATCTTATTCTCAATTACAGGGTTTCTTTCTACTACTTTTTTCATTTCCTTTCCAGATAATAGATCATCAAGACTTACTTCTAAAATTTGAGATATTTTCTTTGTTGTAAGTAAATCAGGATATCTATCTCCACACTCCCATCTGGAAACTGACTGTCTTGTTACATATAATTGTTCTGCAAGAGATTGCTGAGTCATTCCTTTTTCTTCTCTCGCTTTTCTTAGTTGTTCACCAAATTCGACCATATCAAATCTGCTCCTTTCGTTTTCATCACCTGCAGGTATGATTTCAGTATCACATATATTGGAAACAACTTCAAGCACCACATACAAATACCTTGTCACCATTATGGTGCCTGTTGGAAAATCAAGGTTATTGCCCTGAAAATAGAAATTTGTTAAAGTCTTTAATGCAGAAAAAATATCAAATTACTAGTCTAACCCAACCTATAATTTTTCTTTACTTTCTTTAACTTGCATCATTGTTGCAATCACTAATTCAACCAAACCAACTATAAGCCATACAATTCCAATAAAAAAATTATTGGCTATAAAAAGCCACATCAATGATACTAATATCCATGTAATTGCTATTATAAAAACTGCTTTACTTTTTGTCTTCTTCATATTAATCCTCCAAAATAAAATTAGTTATTCCAATTATACACTAACCATAAGTATGGAAATCAGAAGTTGTCAGGTTCTTCAAAAAAATAGCAATTCCATTATCCCTTAAGCTTTTCCCCTTCACTCTTTGTAATAGCAAAAAATTTTGTTATTTCATTAATGTCATCCTCCGTCTACTTGATGACATCGCCTTATTTTTATATAAAATTGATATAGTTTAAAATAGTATTACTTCTTTTTTGTTTCAATTCTTTTATAATTATATAATAATTGTGAAATCCACACGAATGTAATAAGTAATGATACCACAATTTTATAAATATTATCTGTACTCTCTATCATTATTAATATAATTGCCATAATTAAAAAAGGTAATACAATAAGTGTTCTTTGAAATTTTTCTTTATAAGTTAAATTCCAATAAAATAATTTTGAAGTATTTTTCTTATCTTTATTCATAGTTTTTTCTCCTTTAATTTAGTTTCCATTCTTACTTGAAATATTACTTTTTTAACCATAAATATCATCTTATTTTTTTAATGTAAGTTTATTACAATATGCTATGTAAGTCAAGAATTATTAACTTTATAACAAATAGCATTAAAAAAAATCCTCTCTTCTAAACAGTATTTATTACCCTTTTGCTAACTAAACTTTCTTCTAATTTGCATTAAACTTTAACTAAAACTCTCTCTCCTTATTCATCAATTATAAATCTTCTTTACTCTTCTTTATCTCTCTTATTTACTGGCTTTAGGGCTTTTTTTGAAATTGAAAAAGAGACCAAACCTGATGGCTTAATCTCTTATTTTGAACTTCGTGAGTCGGTTGAAGTAATTTCCTTTTTACCTATATTTTTTATTGATTTTCATCTGAATATTTTTCTATAATTATTCTTAATTCTTTTCTTTTAAACTTTTATAATCAAGTTGTTTTAGTTAATGTTTATTAAAATAATCAAGGTTTGGTGCAATTAGTTAAGGTTTAACATTAAATTACATTAACATTTTACAATATAATGCAAATAAGTCCTCCATTTCCTTCATTTATGATTTTTTGAAGGGTTTTTTGTATTTTAACTTGGACATCCTCTGGCATTTTGTATAGTTTGTTTTGTAGTCCTTCTTTTACTAATACTTCTAGTGATTTTCCAAACATATTGCTTTGCCAAAGGCTTGTTGGGTCTGTTTCAAATTGGTCAAGAATAGCTTTTACAAGTTCTTCTGATTCTTTTTCTGAACCCATTATAGGACTTATTTCTGTTTTTATATCTGCTTTTATAAAATGAAGAGATGGGGCACTTGCTTTTAATTTTACTCCAAATTTATTTCCTTGTTTCACAATTTCAGGCTCTTCAAATTTCATTTCTGATAATTGTGGTGCAACTAGTCCATAGCCCGTTTCTCTTACATCATTTAAAGCATCCTTTACTCTATCATATTCCTTTTTAGCAAAGTTTAAATCTTTAATTATTGCTAATAAATCACTTTCTGAGGATACATTTAAATCACATATTTCACTAAGAACTTTATAAAAAACTCCATCCTCTGGCTTTAATACTACTCTTCCTATTCCAACTCCTAAATCCATTTCTGATAATATGGATGTGCCTAAGTACTCATCATTTTTTATTTTATCAAGGGAGATTTTTATATCCTTTACTTTAGATATATCTTCACTCATCTCCTTAATTATGTTGAAGAAATCCTTCTTTAGCCAATGGCTAGGCTCTAATTTTTCAAGCCATTCTGGCATATCAATATTAATTTCTTTTACTGGAAATTCATTAAGTACAGATTTAAATATTTCTTCTATATTTTCTTCATTCATATTATATACATCCATTATTTGTACTGTAACTTTATATTTTTCTTCCATTTCCTTTTTTAGTGCTTTAGTTTCTTGTGAATTTGGTCTTGATGTATTAAGTATAACAACAAATGGTTTATTTATCATTTTTAGTTCATTTATAACCCTTTCCTCTGGCTCTAAATACTCTTCTCTTTTGATACCTGTAATACTTCCATCAGTTGTTATTACAAGACCTATTGTTGAATGGTCTTGAATTACTTTTCTTGTTCCTATTTCTGCTGCATCTTCAAAAGGAATTTCATAATCATACCAAGGTGTATGAACCATTTTAGAAGTGTCTCCTTCAAGATATCCAAGAGCACCCTTTACAATATACCCAACACAGTCTACCATTCTCACCTTAAATTTTATTTCATCATTTAAGCTTATTTCAATTGCCTCATTTGGTACAAATTTAGGTTCTGTTGTGTGAATGCTTTTTCCTGAGCCACTTTGTGGAAGTTCATCTTTAGCTCTTTCTTTCTTAAAGCTGTTATCAATCTTTGGTATAACCATTAAGTCCATAAATTTTTTTATGAAGGTTGATTTACCTGTTCTTACAGGACCAACCACACCAACATATATGTCGCCTTGGGTTCTTTCAGCTATGTCCTTATATATATTGAAGCTCTCCAAGTTATAACCTCCTAAATTTATTCTTAACAGTATATGTATATTCTCCTTATTATATTTTATTCAATTTGATATATACTACACCATCTCTATATGATATGATTAATGTTTAATAAAATGAACATTTTTTTATAACAAATATAATTATTATACTTATTTTCTTATATAACAAAAAAGTGAAATTATTATTCTGTTTTACCTTAAATAAACTTTAAGTTAGTACAAAATAATAATTTCACACCTTTAAATTATAAAACCTTTATAAAATTTCAGATTTTTTTTCACGAACCATTAAATTATTTACAGCAGTTTTAGGGTCAACTCCCTTAAATAAAGCATTATAAAGAGCATCTGTTATAGGCATAGAAACATTTATCTTTTCTTTTAATTCATAAAATGCTTTGCAAGCCTTTACTCCTTCAACTACCATTCCAACTTCTTTTACAGCTTCATCTAATGTTTTTCCTTGACCTATTAAAATTCCAGCTCTTCTATTTCTTGAGTGCATAGAAGTACATGTAACTATTAAGTCTCCCATTCCTGTTAAACCATAAAAAGTTTCTGCTTTTCCCCCTAATGCTACTCCTACTCTAGCAATTTCTATCATTCCTCTAGTCATTAATGCTGCTTTAGTATTATCTCCATATCCTACTCCATCTATTACTCCTGCAGCAAGGGCAATAACATTTTTTAAGGCCCCTCCTATTTCAATTCCAATTAAATCATCATTTGTATATATTCTAAACCATGGGCACATGAATAAATCCTGTACCATTTCTGCATATTTCATATTATTTGATGATACAACTACTGTTGTTGGAATTTCTAAAGCCACTTCTTCTGCATGACTAGGGCCAGAAAGAACAACAACTGGATTTGGTAGTTCTTCTTTTATAACAATAGATAATCTCTTATCTGTTCCTTCCTCAATCCCTTTGGCAATAGATATTATAGGGATATTTTCAGGAATTTTTCCTTTTAAACTCTTTGCAATTAATCTTATTACATGAGATGGAACTGCAAATACAATATATTCTGCTAATTTAATAGTCTCCTCCATATCAGAGTATGCTTTTACACCTTCCGGAATTATTAAATCTTTTAAATATCTACTATTTCTTTTGTTTTTATTTATATCATTTACAACATGTTCATCTCTGTCATATATGGCTACTTCATTTCCTTTTTTCGCTAATAAAACAGATAGTGCACTCCCAAAGCTTCCGTTGCATAAAACTTATAAAAAGTTATAAATATATAAATTTTACTTTGTTTCCTTCTTCATAAAGCTCTATTTTGAAATAGTAAA
>ONGV01000278.1 GCA_900317445.1 uncultured Eubacteriales bacterium
AAAATGTGTGGTAATGCTACAAGATGTATTGGTAAATATGTATATGACAAGGGTATAACAGATAAGAAGGAAATAACATTAGAAACTTTATCAGGAATAAAAACTTTAAAGCTTAGTGTTAATGAAAAAAATAAAGTTGAAAGTGTTGAAGTTAATATGGGAGAAGCTATATTAAAGGCTTCAGAAATTCCAGTTAAAAGTGATAAAGAAAAAGTTATAAATGAAAGAATTAAAATTGCAGGTTTAGAGTATAATATAACTTGTGTATCTATGGGAAATCCTCATTGTGTTGTATATATGGATGAAATTGATGATTTAGATTTAGAAAAACTAGGACCTAAATTTGAAAATGATTCTATATTCCCAGAAAGAGTTAATACTGAATTTATAAAAGTAATAGATGAAAACACCTTAAAAATGAGAGTTTGGGAAAGAGGTAGCGGAGAAACATGGGCATGTGGCACAGGAGCTTGTGCAGCAGTTGTTTCATCTGTTTTAAATGGGTATTGTAAATATGACACTCCAATAAAAATTAAACTTCTTGGAGGAGAATTAACAATAAAATTTATGAAAAATGGTTTAGTTTATATGTCAGGACCAGCAGAATTTGTATTTGAAGGAAGTATTGAAAATGAATAAAAAGTATATATTTGTAACAGGTGGAGTTGTATCAGGATTAGGAAAAGGAATTACAGCTGCATCACTTGGAAGATTATTAAAATGCAGAGGATTAAAAGTAGCAGCTCAAAAGTTTGACCCATATATTAATATAGACCCAGGAACTATGAGTCCATTTCAACATGGTGAAGTTTTTGTTACTGATGATGGAGCAGAAACAGACTTAGATTTAGGGCATTATGAAAGATTTATAGATGAAAGCTTAAATAAATATTCTAATATTACAACAGGTAAGGTTTATTGGAATGTTTTAAACAAAGAAAGAAGAGGAGAATACTTAGGAGAAACAGTTCAAGTTATTCCTCATATAACTAATGAAATAAAAAATCAGGTTTACTTACTTGGAGAAAAAACTAAGGCTGATATAATAATAACTGAAATTGGAGGAACTGTTGGTGATATAGAATCTCAACCTTTCTTAGAGGCTATAAGACAAGTTTCTTTAGAAGTTGGAAGAGAAAATTGCTTATTTATACATGTAACACTAATTCCTTTCCTACAAGGCTCAGAAGAATTAAAATCAAAACCAACTCAACACAGTGTAAAAGAATTACAAGGCTTAGGAATATCTCCTAACATAATAATATGTAGATGCGATAGACCAGTAACAGAAGAAGTTAAGCATAAGATTTCACTTTTCTGTAACATTAAAAAGGATTGTGTAATTGAAAATAGCACATTACCAGTATTATATGAAGCACCTTTAATGCTTGAAAAGAGCAATTTTTCAGAGGTAGTATGTAGAGAACTTGGAATTAAAGGAACTACATGTGATTTAACTGAATGGACTGCTATGGTAGAGAAGGTTAAAAATGCAACTGAAACTATAAAAATAGCTATAATAGGTAAGTATGTACAACTTCATGATTCTTATCTTTCAGTAGTTGAAAGCTTAAAGCATGCAGGTTTTGCTAATGACTTAAAGGTTGAAATAGAATGGATTGATAGTGAAGAAATAACTAAAGAAACAGTAGCTGAAAAGCTTAAGGATTGCAAAGGTGTTGTTGTTCCAGGAGGTTTTGGTAACAGAGGTGTTGAAGGTAAGATAGAGGCTGTTAGATATGTTAGAGAAAATAACATACCATTTTTAGGAATATGTTTAGGAATGCAAGTTGCAGCCATAGAGTTTGCTAGAAATGTTTTAGGATATAAAGATGCAAATTCAAGAGAATTTGATGAACTTTCAAAGCATACTGTAATAGATATAATGGAGAGCCAAAAAGGTATTACAGATATGGGAGGAACAATGAGACTTGGTCTTTACCCATGTAAGATAAAAGTAGGTAGTAAGCTTTATGAAGCTTATGGAAAAGATTTTATAGAAGAAAGACATAGACATAGATTTGAATTCAATAATGAATTTAGAGAAGAATATATTAAAAATGGAATGGACTTTGGAGGATTATCTCCAGATGGAAGATTAGTTGAATCTGTAGAAATAGATAAAAATGATTTCTTTGTTGGAGTTCAATATCATCCAGAGTTTTTATCAAGACCTAATAGACCACATCCATTATTTGTTGCATTAATAAAAGCTGCAAAGAATAATATGTAAATCAATTAAGTTATATAAAAATTATAAAAATAATGTTATAATAATATAAAATTTCAATAAAAGTTAAACTTTTAGGTGAGATAAACCAAAATAATAAAATACATATTTATAAATTGGAGGATAAAAATGATAAAAATTAATGAAAACTTTCTTAAGTTACAAGACAGTTACTTATTTTCAACAATAGCTAAAAAGGTTAATGAATATAAGGCTGCAAATCCAGATAAAGAGGTAATTTCTTTAGGAATTGGAGATGTTACACAACCACTTTGTGCACCTGTAATAGAAGCATTACATAATGCTGTTGATGATATGGCTCATAAAGAAACATTCCACGGATATGGTCCAGAACAAGGATATGGATTTTTAAAAGATGTATTAAAAGAATATTATGGAGAACACAATGTAGAATTATCTGCAGATGAAATATTCGTAAGTGATGGAGCTAAGAGTGATTTAGGAAATCTATTAGATATCTTCTCAACAGAAGCAGTTGCATTAATTCCAGACCCAGTTTATCCAGCTTATGTTGATACAAATGTTATGAGTGGTGGAAGAAAGATAAACTACATGAATGGAAATGCAGAAAATGGATTCTTACCAATGCCAAGTGATGATTTAGAAGGAGATTTAATATATCTTTGTTCTCCAAATAACCCAACAGGAGCTGTTTATACAAGAGAACAACTAACTAAATGGGTTGAATTTGCAAAGAAAAAAGGAGCAATAATTTTATTTGATGCTGCTTATGAAGCATTTATTTCAGATGAAAATATTCCTCACAGCATATATGAAATAGAAGGAGCAAAATCTTGTGCAATAGAAATATGTTCATTATCAAAAACAGCAGGATTTACTGGTGTTAGATGTGGATATACTATAGTTCCAATGGAATTAGAAGTTGGAGGAGTTGCTTTAAATAAATTATGGCTTAGAAGACAAACAACTAAGTTTAATGGAGTACCATATATAGTTCAAAGAGGTGCTGCTCAAGTATTCTCTAAAGAAGGAAGAAAGGCAACAGGAGAAGTTATAAAATACTATAAAGAAAATGCTAAGATAATAGGTGCTGCTTTAACTGAAATGGGAATAGAATATGTTGGAGGAGAAAATTCTCCATATGTATGGTTAAAGTGTCCAAATGGAATGAAATCTTGGGATTTCTTTGACTTACTTTTAAAGGAAGCCAATGTAGTTGGAACACCAGGTGTTGGATTTGGTAATAATGGAGAAGGATACTTTAGACTTACTTCATTTGGAGATAGAGAAAATGTTATAAAGGCAGTAGAAAGAATTAAAAAATTAGATTGCCTTAAATAATTAAAATAAAAAGGGGTGTTACATTAGCTATTTAATTGCTAATGTGACGCCCTTATTTTTTAATATTAATAGTCTTTTGTAAATAGTGATACGTACAAAATAATATCACTATTTTTAATAAATTTCAATGTATAAGTATATGTGAATAATGGATATAAAAATAATATAAAGAATGTAAATAATATTAATTTATTTGAAAAGCATAAATATAAAATTTACATCAATATTTTCTTATGTCATAATATCTAAATGAATTTTAACAAAATACTAAAATAAAAAGAGAGAGGTAAATCATGAAAGTTGGATTTGATCACGTAAAATACTTAGAGGAGCAATCAAAATATATCTTAGAAAGAGTAAATAATTATGATAAACTTTATTTAGAATTTGGAGGAAAACTTCTTTATGATATGCATGCTAAAAGAGTTTTACCAGGTTTTGATGAAAATGCAAAAATAAAATTGCTTTATAAATTAAGAGAGAAAGTAGAAGTAGTTATTTGTGTTTATGCAGGAGATATTGAAAGAAACAAAATAAGAGGAGATTTTGGAATAACATATGATATGGATGTTCTAAGACTTATAGATGATTTAAGAAGCTATGATTTAGATGTAAATAGTGTTGTTATAACAAGATTCAATGACCAACCATCAACTAATATATTTATAAATAAATTAGAAAGAAGAGGAATAAAGGTTTATAAACACAGAGCAACAAAGGGATATCCAACAGATGTAGATACGATAGTAAGTGATGAAGGATATGGGAAAAATCCTTATATAGAAACTTCAAAGCCTATAGTTGTTGTTACAGCACCAGGCCCTGGAAGTGGAAAACTTGCTACATGTTTAAGTCAATTATATCATGAATTTAAAAGAGGAAATTCAGCAGGTTATTCTAAGTTTGAAACTTTCCCTGTTTGGAATGTACCATTAAAACATCCTCTTAATATAGCATATGAAGCAGCTACAGTTGACTTAAAGGATGTAAATATGATTGATTCTTTCCATATGGATGCTTATCAAAAGGTAGCAGTAAACTATAATAGGGATATTGAATCTTTCCCAGTATTAAAAAGAATAATAGAAAAAATAACAGGAAAAGAATCTGTATATAAATCTCCAACAGATATGGGAGTAAATAGAGTAGGATATGGAATTATAGATGATGAAGTAGTAAAGGAAGCTTCAAAACAAGAAATAATAAGAAGATATTTTAAAACTGGTTGTGAATATAAAAAGGGCTATGCAGATGAAGATTCTTATAATAGAGCAAAATTAATTATGGATGAATTAGAACTTAAAGAAGAAGATAGAAAAGTAGTACCAGTTGCTAGAGCAAAAACTAATGAATTAAGAAAAAGTTCTAATAATGATATTTGTCCAGCAGTAGCATTAGAACTTGAGGATGGAACAATACTTACAGGAAAGAGTTCAGATATAATGGATGCAACAGCAGCTGTAATAATAAATGCAGTAAAATATTTAGCAAATATTGATGATAACATATATTTAATTTCTCCAGTAATTCTTGAACCAATATTAAACTTAAAAACAAATACATTAAAAAATAATAGAGCAGCTTTAACTTGTGAAGAACTTCTTATAGCATTAAGTATATGTGCAGCAACAAATCCAATAGCACAAGTAGCTATGGAAAAATTAGAATTATTAAAAGGATGTCAAGCACATTCAACAACAATGGTTTCTAAAAATGATGAACAAACCTTTGGAAAGCTTGGAATAGATATAACTTGTGATCCTAATTATCCATCAGAAAATTTATATTATAATGTATAGATAATATTAATAAATTATTACATAATGAATAAATAAAAACCCTCCCTAATATTATATTATTAAAATATATATAGGGAGGGTTAACATGTGAGTTACACAAGGTATGATTATAGAAAAAAGACAAGAAAAACCCTTATTATTTATTCTTTTGTTCTTATCTTTTCAACACTTATAGGTACTTTAATATTTAAGCTTTTAAATTTAGGCAATACTGAGTTTATAAAGAATGATAAAGTAGGTAATAATATTACTAGTGGTGATATTGAAGAAGATGTAAGCTTTGGAATAATACAATGTGGATTATTTTCAAATGAAGAAAATGCAAATGTAGCTTTAAATAATATTTCTTCTGACTTTCAAAGGGTTTTAGTTAAAAGTGATGATAAATATAAAGTTATTGCAGGAATATATTCTAAAGAAAATATAGATGAAAAACTATCTTTATTATCCAAAAACGAAATAGAGAGTTTTAGTACAAATTGTACTTTAAATATTAGCAATTTAAATGAAAATATTATAGCTAAAATAGTAGATGGTTATTTAAAAATAATAGATACTGTAAATGAAAAAGATGTAGAAGGATATAATACAACAAAGTTTAAGGATTGGGTTTTAAAAATTTCTTCTAATTGTAAAGATGATAAAAATTTAAATAATTTATTAGAAAATATAAAATCTCTTCCTGAAGAATATAAAAAAGAAAATATAAGTGATTCTATAAATTTTCTATATAATTTTTTATCAAAATATAAAAATAATAAATCTTAAAAAAAAATTAAAATAAGTTACATTTACGTATTTTCACTTGTTTCATAAACTATTAAATGATACACTATATTAAGTGTAGTAATGCCATGTTAGTTATTATAACTACACTTAACAATAAGCATTAATTTAAAAGATTATGTTTATAAATTATATAAAAAGGCAACACTAAAAATGATATTTACAAGGAGTGAATTTATTGAAGGTTGTACTGGCTTCAGCTTCAGAAAGAAGACAAGAATTATTAAAAAGAATTGTTGATGATTTTGATATAATAGTTAGT
>ONGV01000266.1 GCA_900317445.1 uncultured Eubacteriales bacterium
ATAAATTTTTATTTGCCTTAAGTCTACAAAAAAATAAATGAAAGGATGTGAATAGAGTGATTATAAATGAAAATACATTAGAAAAGGCCATAATAACTGAACTTCAGGCTAAAGGTTATGAATATGTTTATGGACCAGAAATTGAAAGAGATTATCATGAGGTTATTTTAGAAGAATGTTTTAGAACTTCAATTTTAAATATTAATCCTGGAATAACTCAGGAAATAATTTCAGAAGCATATAAATCTATTAAGAATTTAGGTCTTCTTAGATTAGAAGATTTAAATGCATCTTTTCATAAATATTTAGTAGAAGGTGTCCCAATTCCTTATAAAAAAGATGGTGAAAACAGAACATTTACTGTTAAACTTATTGATTTTGATAATGCATATGCAAATGATTTTAAGGTTATTAATCAATATACCATAATAGAATATAAGAATAAGCGTCCAGATATACTTGTGTTTATAAATGGAATTCCAATGGTGCTTTTTGAACTTAAGAATATGGTTAATGACAGCACAACTGTTGAACAAGCCTATATTCAAGTAAAGAATTATCAGTTAGATATTCCTAAATTATTTAATTATAATGCCTTTAATGTAATTAGTGATGGTATTGATACAAGGGTTGGAACAATTACTTCTGATTTTACTAGATACATGCCTTGGAAATCAGAAAATGGTGAAAAGCCTAAAGAGAATGCAAGTGACTTTTTTACAGTAATGCTTAATGGAATGTTTTCAAAGGAAAGATTACTAGATATTATTCGTAATTTTATTGTTTTTCAAGATATTCAAGGAAAAACAGTAAAGATTATTGCAGGATATCATCAATATTTTGCAGTTCGTAAGGCTGTTGAGAGAACTAAGGAAGCATTAAAAGAAAAAAGTCATAAGGTTGGTGTTGTTTGGCATACACAGGGAAGTGGTAAAAGTTTATCAATGGTATTTTATTCAGGAATTGTTGTAAGCAATTCAGAATTTGAGAACCCTACAATTGTTGTTCTTACAGATAGAAATGACCTAGACAACCAGTTATTTGGTACTTTCTGTGCTAGCTCAAAATTATTACTTCGTCAGACACCAAAACAAGCTGAGAGCAGAGAAAACTTAAAAGAGCTTCTTAAGGTTAAAGCTGGTGGTATTGTATTTACTACAATCCAGAAGTTTGAAGAAGGCGATGATGTAATAAATGAGCGTTCCAATATAATCTTCATGGCTGATGAAGCACACCGTTCACAATATGGTCTTGAAGCAAAATTGGATAAAACTACAGGTGAATGGAAATATGGTATGGCAAAGCATATGCGTGATGCACTTCCAAATGCTACATTCATTGGTTTTACTGGAACACCTATTGATATGAAAGATAAATCTACCACAGAAGTTTTTGGTGAATATATTGATATTTATGACATGACTCAGGCAGTAGATGATGGTGCAACAGTTCCTATTTATTATGAAAATCGTACTGCTAAACTTAAATTAAATGAGGATATTTTAAAGAAAATTGATGAAGAGTATGCTGCTCTTGCAGGTGAATCTACAGAAATTGAAATTGAGAAGTCTAAGGCAGACCTTACAAGTATAGAAGCTGTTGTTGGTTCTCCTGAAAGATTAAATATGTTAGCTGATGATATTATTGCTCACTATGAAGATCGTCAGTATGTTTTAACAGGCAAAGCAATGATTGTTTGTATGACAAGAAAAATTGCAATTAATTTATATAAGTTACTTATAAAAAAGCGTCCAGATTGGGAAAAGAAAGTAAAGGTTGTATTAACTGATAACAATAAAGATCCAGAAGAATGGCATAGTATAATTGGTAATAAGGCCTATCGTGATGGATTAATGGTAGAATTTAAAAATATTGAGAGTGACTTTAAGATTGCAATAGTTGTTGATATGTGGCTTACAGGCTTTGATGTACCTTCATTAGCAACCATGTATATTGATAAGCCTATGAAAGGTCATACTTTGATGCAGGCTATTGCTCGTGTTAACAGAGTTTATAAAGATAAAGAAGCAGGTCTTATTGTTGATTATATAGGAATGGCAGCAGAATTGAAAGCTGCATTAAAACAATATACAAAACGAGATCAAGATAAGGTGCCTAACCTTGAAGTTGCATACTCAGTTGCTATGGCTAAATTAGAAGTAATGCGTGATTTTTTCTATACATTTGATTATAAATCTTTTTTTGGGGATTCAGATACTCAAAGACTCAAAATTATTGCAGAAGGTGTTGATTTTGCACTAGGTTTTGAAGAAGAAGAAAAGAAAGAATTTATTATTGAAGCTACAGCACTTAGCCAAGCAGAGACTCTTTGTAGAAGTTTATTAGATGATAAAACTAAAAAAGAAATTGAGTATTTTAAGTGTGTAAAGGCTGGTTTATGTAAGATTGGTGGAAAAGGAAAAGTTACATCAAATGAAATTAATGCACGTATTGTGAAGATGCTTGACCAGGCAATTGAGCAAGATGGAGTTTTTAATATATTTGAACAAGCTGGAAAGAAAAATCCTGAAATTTCACTACTTTCAGATGAATATATGGCTCAAATAAGAAAAATGAAACATAAAAATATTGCTGTAGAACTTTTGCGAAACTTATTGGAAGATAACATTAAAGTATTTGCAAGTAAAGGTGTTGTTAAATCACAACTTTTTTCTGAAAAAATGAAAAATGTATTAATTAGATATAATAATAGAATGATTACTAACATAGAGGTAATAGAAGAGTTACTTAATCTTTCAAAAGAAATTACAGAGGCATATAAGGCAGGAGATGACAAAGGATTATCACAAGAAGAACTTGCTTTTTATGATGCCCTTGTTGCAGACCCAGAAGTCCTTCGTAATATGGAAGATAAAATTCTTGTTGAAATGGCTCATGAGTTAACAGACCTTATTAGAAAGAGTAGAACTGTTGATTGGGATAAGAAGAAATCAGCTAGAGCATATATGCGTACACAAGTAAAGCACTTACTTAGAAAATATAAATATCCACCAGAAAAAGCTAAGTCTGCTATAGATATCGTAATTAAACAGGCAGAATTTATGAGTGCTAATATTATACCTGTATAATATTATTTATAAAGGCAATTATACATAAAGGTTATTAGATAAAATTGATCCTAATACAGGTAATTATTAGGATAAAGTGGAAATAAATATGAATTCATTTATAGAAGGTACAGCTAATGTGCTAAAAGTACTTGGATATGATTTGTTTGGTACAAGTAAAATTGTAGAACCAAAAAAGAATAATACTTATGAAGAATGTGAAAAATTATATAATCTTTCTAAGATTTTTTGAATTTTTGAATAAAAATATGATTTTAGGGAAGTAATTACATAGAGGTGTTTTTTATGGAGTTATTCAAAAAAGAAGTTACAACTGTTTGGAGTTTTGAAGATAGAGGAAATTGGATCTCTCATAAAGGTGATTATCCAGGTAATTGTAGTCCTAAGGTTATTAGAAATTTATTAATTCGTTATAGTAAAGAAAATGATTGGATTTTAGATCAATTTTTAGGCAGTGGAACATCAGCAGTTGAAGCTTTATTATTAGGAAGAAAATTTATAGGTTTAGATATTAATAAAAAAGCTATAGAAATATCAAAAGAAAGAACAAAAGATTTAAAAGGCAAGATAATTATTAAAGAAGGGAATGCATTAAAATTAAATATAAAGGATAATAGTATAGATTTTGTATGTACTCATCCACCTTATTTAGATATAATAAAGTATAGTAATGGCATAAAAGATGATTTATCATTACTTGAAAAAAGTAAATTTTATGAAGCAATAAATGTTGTAGCAGAAGAAATTTTTAGAGTATTAAAAGTAAATAAAAAATGTGCAATTATTATTGGTGATGTAAGAAAGAAGGGTTATATTGAACCTTTAGGCTTTAATGTTATGAATATATTTTTAAATAAAGGATTTTTATTAAAAGAAATAATAATAAAACAACAACATAATTGTAAAGGAACTGAAAAATGGAGAGATATTGCTGAAAAAAGAAATTTTCTTTTAATTCAGCATGAATATATTTTTGTATTTCAGAAATAAAAGAAAGATGGGGGAACATATTTGAAATTTATAGATGAAGTTTATAACAAAAAATTAGCTTTAAAAAATGAAGAGGATGTATTTAACTGTCTCGTTTTCAACACAAGAAAAACAATAAAAGGATGGGATTATTTTGTAAAATGGAGTAAGGTTTTAGAAAATATATCTAAAGTCGAATTAAAGTTAAACATATTAAATTATTTAATAGGAAAAAAAGATATAGAAGAAGCAACAAGAAAAGTTTTAAGAGAATATCCAGAAGTTTTTCAGGTTATACCTTGTTTAGTGGCAATGAGGGAAGATAATATAAGGCTTTTAGAAGAAAATGAAGAAAAGATTTTTAATTTTTCTAAGAAGGAAAAATTAAGTGAAAAAGAGATAGATGAAGGTGTAGAGTTTTTATCAAAGTCAGGTATTTTAAAATTATTAAAAACTGAAAAAATTAAAAATTTAGTTGATTACACATTAGGTGTAGAAGTAGGACTTGATAGCAATGGAAGGAAAAACAGAACAGGAAATGCTATGGAAAATCTTATAGAAGTATATGTGGCTAAAATTTGCAAAAAATATGGATATGAGTATATTTCTCAAGCAACAGCAAAAGCTATTAAAGAAAAATGGAATAGGGATGTACCTACAGATAAAAGTAATAGACATTTTGATTTTGCTATATATAACAAGAAAAAATTATATTTAATAGAAACAAATTATTTTAGTTCTAGTGGTTCTAAATTAAAATCTGTATCAGGAGAATTTAAAGAATTATTTAACCTTGTGAAAAATGATAAAACAGAATTTATTTGGATTACTGATGGAGAAGGATGGGAAACTGCCAAAGCTCCACTAAGAGAAACATTTAATGCAATAGATTATATATTTAATTTTTCAATGTTAGATGTAGGTGCATTAGAATATGTAATAAATGAAAAGTTAGATTAAGATAAATGAAGTATAGGAAACTATTATTAATTGATGATATAATAACAAAAGAAAAGGATACAAAATGGAGGAAGACATGAACTTTTTAGAAGCAAAACCTTTTTTAAAGTGGGCTGGAGGTAAAGCAAAACTATTATCTGAAATAGAAAGCAGATTACCACAAGATATTAAAGAAGGAAAAATAAAAACATATATAGAGCCATTTATAGGTGGAGGAGCAGTATTTTTTTATATGCTATCTAAATATAAATTTGATAATTTAATTATAAGTGATATCAATAAGGAGCTTATATTAACCTATAAAGTTATAAAAAATAATGTAGAGGAACTTATAAATATATTAGAAAAGCATGATACAAAATAT
>ONGV01000265.1 GCA_900317445.1 uncultured Eubacteriales bacterium
AAGGAGATAAGATAAATCTAAATACTTTCCAATTAATATAAATAGTATTATATCTCCAATAAGTGTTGAGAAAACTGTAATTAAAACGAGTATTAATATGCTGTTAAAATTTTTATAAAGCACATAAGAAGTACATACAAGAAAGAAGGCTAAACAATACCATATAGGTGTTGATAAGAAAAAGTTACTATGTATGGAACTTGATAATACAGAAGCAGATTCTACTGAAATAAAAAATAATCCAAGCCCAAAGATATATAATAGAAACTTTCCAAAAGTATTTAAGCTTAGAAATACTTCTTTTATATCAAGGTTATCTTTACTTATGTTTATAAGATATAAAAAAGCAATTGAAAAAATTAATGATGATATAAGAAATAAAAGCCAAGTATCTCTCCCACCAAGATTTATAAATATTGAAGAATAGCTTTTTATGGCTATTAAACTGCTTCCAAGTATGAAAAAGGTAAAGTGTTTTGTTGATAGTTTATCCATATTCTTTGTTTCCTCCTTGTTATTTATTAATAGTATTAACAAAATCATGAATATTAATTCAAAAATTGAGAATAATAAATTATGGTGATGTTATGAATGTAAATTTAGAGAAAGTAAAGGTGATACTTGAAAATTCATTTGATGTAAAGTATAGAGAAGTAACTACAAATTTTGGAAAATGCACATTGGTTTTTATAGATGATATATGTAGTGCAGTTCAAATAAGTGATTATGTAGTTGAACCTCTTCATTCCATAGGCAATTCTTGCAATTCTATAGAAGAAGTAGTAACAAAATTTTTAGATATAGGTGCAGCAGGAATAGCAAAAGACATTGATGATGGAGTACTTCATGTATTATCAGGAGATTTAATAATACTTTTTGATAACACAGAAAAAATAATATATTGTGAAGTAAAAGGATTTATTAGAAGGTCTGTATCTATTCCTATTACAGAAGCTGTTGTAAAGGGTCCTAGAGAAGGATTTACTGAACTTATTGTAGATAATGTATCTTTAATAAGAAGAAAAATTAAAAATTCAGATTTGAAATTTGAAACAGTATATGTAGGAGAGAAAAGCCAGACTAGTGTTTGTATTTCTTATTTAAAGGGAATGGCTCCAGAATATTTAATAAACAATGTAAAGGAAACAATAAAAAGTTTAAATTTGAATTTTATATTAGATACAAATTACATAGAAGAAAAATTAAGAGGAAAAAATTCAGTCTTTGATACTGTTGGATATACTGAAAAACCAGATGAAGCAGCAGCAAAGATATTAGAAGGGAGAGTTGCTGTTATAGTTGATGGAACTCCATTTGTGATAACAGTTCCTTATTTCTTCTTAGAAAATTTTCAAGCACCAGATGACTATTATGTAAATAGATATTTTGCAAATTTTACAAGAGTCTTAAGATGGTTTGCATTTTTCATAGCAACTTTTTTGCCAGGATTATATGTAGCTATAGTAAATTATCATTTTGCTCTTATACCTTCAATGTTTTTATTTAGATTAGCAGTTGCAAGAGCTGGAGTACCAATCCCAACAATAGTAGAAGTTTTAATTATGGTAGTAGCTTTTCAACTGATAAAAGAAGCTGGGCTAAGACTTCCACAGCCAATTGGTGGGGCAATGAGCATAGTAGCTGCTTTAATCTTAGGAGATGCTGTTGTTGGAGCAGGAATTTCTTCAAGGATAACAATAATTGTGGTTGCAGCAAGCACCTTAAGTTATTTCTTGATACCAAAAGTTTATGGAGCTTTATCTGTGTGGTCAATAATTATAACTATTGTAAGCTCTGTTTTTGGTCTTCCAGGATTTTTCTTAATAAGCCTTGTACTAATATCAAAACTTGGGGATTTAGAAACAGGAGGATATTCATATTTATTTCCTCTAGGAAGTATAGAAACCTATAAATTTAAAGACATAATATTTAGAGGAAAATTAAACAGAATATCAAAAAAGGTAATACAAAAGGGTGGTGAAGATAACAATGAAAAGAAAATTAGCTAGTATAATATTCTTAATTGTATGTTCATTAACTTTAACATCCTGTTTTAATTATAAAGAAATTAACAAAATGACCTTTGCAACCTCAATAATATTTGATAAAGATGAAAATAACAATGTTATTATATACATAGATTGTGTAAAACCATATAGAAATGCAGGAGATAGTTCTGATGAAGGAAAGAGAATGATATTTAAGGGAGAAGGAAAAACTTCTTTAGAAGCTATAAGAGATATAAGTGAAATATCAAGCAATAAACTTAACTTTAGTCAAGTAAGAGCATATATATTTACAGAACAAGTAGCACAAGATGGAATAAAAAAATATATAGATTTAATTAATAATGACCAACAATTTGGT
>ONGV01000263.1 GCA_900317445.1 uncultured Eubacteriales bacterium
CCTGCTAGTGACAATGAGGACACTCTAAGAAAATTTATTGAAATTGGTATGAGTGCTGCAAGACTTAACTTTTCTCATGGTACCCATGAAACTCATCAAGAAAAAATTGAAATGATTAAAAGATTAAGAGAAGAAATGGATTCTCCTACTGCAATTATTTTAGATATTAAAGGTCCTAAAATAAGAACTCATAACTTTATAAATGGTGGTGTTGAACTTATTAAAGGACAAGAATTTACTTTTGTCTGCGGTGAAGAAATTCTTGGCGATAATAGTAGATGTTCAGTATCTTATGATATACTTTACAAAGATGTAAAAATTGGTGGAACAATTCTTGTAGATGATGGTTTATTAAAATTTAGAATAATTAATATAATAGGTAAAGAAATTAAATGTTCTGTTATTGTTGGTGGAGTAATTAAAGACCATAAAGGAGTTAATGTTCCTAATGTTAGCATTCAACTTCCTTCAATTACAGAAAAGGATATTGAAGATATAAAATTTGGTTGTGAAATGGGCGTTGATTTTATTGCTGCATCTTTTATAAGAAAAGCTAGTGATATTCTTGAAGTTAAAAAAGTTCTTCATGAAAATGGTGGAGATAACATTCAAGTAATAGCAAAGATAGAAAGCCAAGAAGGTGTTGATAATGTTGACTCTATTTTAGAAGTAACAGATGCTATAATGGTTGCTAGAGGAGATATGGGAGTTGAAATTCCTATAGAAAAAGTTCCTATAATACAAAAGAAAATAATTAAAAAATGTAATAAAGCTGGAAAGATTGTTATAACTGCAACTCAAATGCTTGATTCTATGATTAGAAATTCTCTTCCAACAAGAGCTGAAGCTTCTGATATTTGCAATGCAATTTTTGATGGAACAGATGCTATAATGCTTTCTGGAGAAAGTGCTTCTGGTAATTTCCCTATAGAAGCTGCTGAAACTATGGCAAGAATTGCTAAAGAAGCTGAAGCTAACTTAGAATATGACCACCTTTTAAAACAAAATCTTACTGGTATAGAAAGTTCTTATGCCGATGCTATAAGCTATTCTGCTTGTAAGACTTCTGTAATGCTTAATGCAAAAGCAATTGTTGCTGCTACTAAAAGTGGTGCAACTGCTAAACTTTTATCAAAATATAGACCAAAAGCCCCAATTGTGGCAATTACTCCTTATGACTATGTAAGAAGAAATTTAAATTTAAACTTTGGAATATTCCCAAAGAAGTGTAAATTATTTAATACTACTGATGAAATATTAACTGAAGCTAAAAAATTTGCACTTCAATTTGATAATATTTCTACTGGTGATGACATTATAGTAGCAGCAGGAATGCCAACAACTCAAACTGGTGGTACTAATATGTTAAAAATAGAAAAACTTTAAAAATCTTAATTTATACTTATTAAAAAAAAGAAGCTATTACAAAAAATTTTTTCAATAATATATAACATTAATTTTTAAAGCTTTATATATTGTATTAATATTTTTAATGTAATAGCTCCTTTTTTTATTTTTTTAACTATACTTTTTCTAATAATTAATGTTATTTTTATTAAAACTTAAAGTCTTTAAATAAATCTCCTAAAGTTAAACCTTCGTCGCTATCATTATATTGCATATATTCATTGCTTTTTTCTATAGCATCTTTTATTGTTAGGCTTAATTTCTTTTCATTTTTATCCACATTTAATATTTTAACCTTAACTTTTTGTCCTACTGTTAAAACTTCAGATGGTTTTGCTATATTTGAATCTGTTATTTCTGTAATATGTACTAACCCTTCTATTCCTGGTAATATTTCTACAAATGCTCCGAAGTTTGTTAGTCTTACTACCTTTCCTTCAAATATTTCCCCTTCTTTTAAAGAATCTCCATGAAGTTCCCAAGGTTCTTTTGCCACATCTTTTAATATTAAACTTAATCTTTCTTTTTTAGTGTCTATTTCACCTATAAATACTTCTACCTTATCTCCTACTTTTACAACATCCTCAACGTTATAAACTCTTTCCCAAGCTAAATCATTTATATGAATTAATCCTTCAACTCCACCAATATCAACAAAAGCACCATATTTAACTATATTAGTTACTACCCCTATTTTTTTCTCTCCGCTTTTTAGTGTTTTCCAGATTGCTTTTTTATTTTTTGCATATTCTAACTCTTCAACAGCTCTTCTTGAAGCAACTATTTTTCTATTATTAAAATCTAATTCTATAATTTTAACTTCAATATTTTTACCAACTAATGTGCTTAGTTCTACTCTTTCACGACTTGCTTGTGATGCTGGAATAAATATTCTTAAGCTTCCATAGCTTGCCACTAATCCACCTTTTACTTCTTCTTTAACTCTAACTTTTATTGGATTTCCCCTTTTATATGCTTCTTCTATATCATCCTTTTCTGTAACTGAAAGAGCCTTTACTCTTGAAAGAAGAACATAACCTTCTCCATCATTAGGAGACACTACATAAACTTCAATTTCATCATCCTTTTTAACAACATCAAACGGATTTAAATCTTCATAAGTTAATTCTTCCTTTGGAATTACTCCATCAAAAGCATATCCTATATTAACTGTTACTTCTTTATCTGTAACTTCAATAACCTTTCCCTTTAATATATCCCCTTCATATATTCTTTTTACATCATAATTTTTTAAAAGTTCTTCCATTGTAATATTTTCTTCATTCATAATTTTTTCCTCCTAAAGC
>ONGV01000262.1 GCA_900317445.1 uncultured Eubacteriales bacterium
TTCTCCTGTTTCAGAAAAGCTTGCAAAGGCTATTATAGATAAGATAATAGAATATATAAAGTTAAGAGTTATAAATAATAAAGAAAAAGAATATGAAAAGTTTAATATGGAATTATCATATTTAATTAATTATCAAGAACTTTTATTAGATAAAGTTAGCCTTTTAATTAATGATAAAGTTATAGATGAGGAAGATTTAATAAATTTAATAAAGGATTTTATATATAGAGGAACCTCTAAATGGGAAGTTATATTAGGGCTTATGTTATGTGGAGATTATTTAGAAGATTATGAAATAGACCATATAGTAAATGTGTTTTCTAAAAGTGGAGAATATATTTTTTATTTAAAAGACTATATAAAAAATATAGAGAACTCTGAAGAATTTCTTTTTAATTTATGTAAAAAAACAGATGGAATAATAAGAGTTTTTTCTATAATTAATATGGATTTTTCTAAAGATGAAGAGATAAAATATTTAATAAATGAAGGGTATAAAAATAAGGAATATACAAATTTATTAGTAAATTATATAGTAGAAAATAATATTATTTGGAAGTATTTAAAAAAGGATGATTTAAATTTTAGAGATATAAAAAATATTTCTTATATAGTAGTAGAGTATATAAAAGATAAGGATATAGAAAGTTTATCTTGTATAATTGATTTAATAAAATTATATCTTCCATATGCTATTATAGAAGGAACAGATATTTATTCAATATATGCAGTTTATTTATTAGATACAGTTATATCCCATAAAAGGTTAGAATTTATTAAAGATATAGAATTTTTATTAAATATAATTAATGATAAATTGAAAAGATGTGAGTATCTTTTTAGGGAAGCAATAAAAAAGGTTCAAGGAAAAGTTAATGATGTTATAGAACTTGGAGAATATTATAAATATAAATTTTCTTTTGAAGAGCTTAAACCTTATTTAAAAACTAAAAAAGATGGATATTTTATATATTATTATTTTAAAAAATCTAAGTCTATATTAGAAATAGAAGATTGTAGAAGATATTTTATTGAAAATCCTGAATTTAAAGAAATTCTTGAATATTTTAATGATTTAGGAAGAAGCTATAAACTATCTAAAAATGAAGATTTTATAAGAAAATTTGATTTAGAATTAAAAAGAAAAAACAGTATCGGTTCTTAAAACATGATGCTGTTTATTTTTTATATTATTTCCTAAGGTGTAATAAATATGATATAATTACTTAGAATATATAAAACTTTGAGGTGAAGATAATGAAATTATGGGGCGGACGCTTTAGAAAAGCCGAAAATGAATTAATGGAAGAATTTAATAAATCCTTTGGATATGATAATGTTCTTTACAAAAAAGATATAGAAGGAAGTATTGCACATGTATATATGCAAGTAAAATGTGGACTTCTTACAAAAGAAGAAGGAAAAGAAATTACAGATGGTCTTTTAGGGATATTAGATGATATAGAAAGTGGAAAACTTCCATTAGAGGGAGACTATGAAGATATACATAGTTTTGTAGAAATAAATTTAATTGAGAGAATTGGAGATGTTGGTAAAAAGCTTCATACAGCAAGAAGTCGTAATGACCAAGTTGCGTTAGATATGAGACTATTTGCAAAGGAAAAGGCTCAATCAATTGCAGAATTAGTTAGTGACTTAAAAGAAACATTAAAGAAAAAAGCAGATGAAAATCCAGTTATAATGCCTGGATATACACATCTTCAAAGAGCACAGGTTGTAACATTTAAGCATCATTTAATGGCATATTATAGTATGTTTGATAGAGATGAAAAAAGACTTCATAATGCTCTTGAAATATTAGATGAATCACCACTTGGTTGTGGAGCATTAGCAGGAACAACTCATAATATTGATAGAACAATTACTCAAGAAAAGCTTGGCTTTAAGAGACTTGTTACAAACTTTATGGATGGAGTAAGTGATAGAGATTATTTGCTTGAACTTATGAGCGATTTCTCAATTATAATGATGCATTTAAGCAGATTAAGCGAAGAACTTATCCTTTGGAATAGTAAAGAATTTGATTTCGTAGAAATTGATGATTTATATACTACAGGAAGTTCAATAATGCCTCAAAAGAAAAATCCAGATGGAGCAGAACTTATACGTGGAAAGACTGGAAGAGTTTATGGTAATTTAATGGGACTTTTAACAGTTATGAAAGGACTTCCATTAGCATATAACAAAGATATGCAAGAAGATAAAGAAGGATTCTTTGATAGTGTAAAAACAATAGAAATGTGTCTTCAAATAATGGAAAGAATGATTTCAACTTTAAAACTTAAAGAAGAAAACATGAAAAAAGCAGTTCATGGAGGATTTTTAAATGCAACTGAAGTAGCAGATTATCTTGTTAATAAAAATGTTCCATTTAGAGATGCACATAGCATAGTTGGAAAGATTGTTATTTATTGTGAAGATAATAACAAGGCTATTGAAGAGTTAACATTAGATGAACTTAAAAAATTCTCAGAAGTTATAGACTCTGATATATATAGCTTTATAGATTATGAAAATATATTAAATAAGGGTATAAAGAAAAACTTAAAATAATAATCTATATATTAAAAGGGTGCCTTAAAATTTTAAAAGGCATCCTTTTTATTACTTAAGTCTTTTATTAATTTTTTCAAGAAAATATGTTAAAAATACTGTTAAAGCATAATCATATATTAAAAATACAACATTAGCACATATTATAAATAAGTAAATACTCATATTAATATTAAAATATGATAAAAAGTTATTAATAAAAAATAACCCTAACATAAGTAAAATATTAAAATATATAAGCTTAAATAAGATTTCTAATGGAATTTTATTTAGTTTTTCAATGAAAAATTTTACAATTCCATAAATTCCAAATAAGAATATATACATTAAAGCATAGTTAATTGGAAGAAGAAAAAAGCTTAGTGCTGATGTCCCTATGTATACAAAAAATGCAGTTTTTAAATTTCCTCTTACAATAGCAATTGGAATTAAACAAGAAGATAGTGTTAAAAGGGCAAGGGTATTTATTGGTATTATAGTTGTTAAATATAAAATTACAACACCTAAAGCTATTAAGATTCCTCCAAGGGTAATGTTTTTAGCCTTCATTTTTATCACCTCTTTTATTCTAGCAACATCCTATAATATCTCCTCCAAAACATTCACATAATGAATCAAGACACCATAAATCCATACAACAATTACAAGCATCATCTGCATTAGAAGTTGTTCTATAATAAGGATTACTATAATTTGTTCTTCTTGATTGTAATTGTTCTAAAGTTTGCCTATATTCAAGGTTATTAGGGTCCATTTGAGTTGCTTTAATTAAATAACTTCTTCCAGAATCAAACCATCCTTTGTTTATTTGAACTACTCCCATTAAAAAGTTCCATTCAGCATTTCTGTTAGTTACTTTATTTAAAATATTTTCAGCAGTTATAATGTCTCCTTTTTGAATAAATGCTCTTACAGCAACTAAATTTTGAGAATAGCTTGAAGAATTTCTATAATTAGAGTTATTACTACTATAACTTGAAGAATTACTTGAGCTTGAGTAAGATGAATTGTAAGCTCCATTATTTTTTGTAAGCATATCATAAGCTTCATTTATTTCTACCATCTTTTTTTGTGCAAGTTCTTGAAGAGGATTATCTTTATATTGGTCTGGGTGGTATTGTTTAACTAGTTTTCTATAAGCTTTTTTAATTTCTTCTTGAGATGCTCCTGGTTTTACACCTAGGACTTCATAGGGATTCATTTTTAAAGTCACTTCCTTTGTTTTTGTTTACTATTTTTAAGTATTTATCCATCATACCTAAATTTATAATATTTTCTAATATGCTTTTGTTCTTTTTAATTGGTAGTTTGTTTAGATATTCTCTTAAATTATAGCCACAATTTAAAATATTAAACTCTAACCTTTCTTGTATGGTTTTAATAAAGTTATTATAGTCTAAATTGTTCTTATTAAAAAGATAATTTATAGGATTAAATTTATTTTTGTTTATATCATCTTCTAAGTCATCTAAAGCATCAATTAAATATATCCATTTTCCAAGAAAATATCCTAAATTATAAAGATTTCTTCTTGTTTCTTCAGAGTCTTCTGCTATTTTTTCAGGATACATTTCCAAAATCTTTCCAACTATTTTTCCAAAGGGTTCACATATTTCATCTAAAGATTGAAAGTTTTTGCTTGTTTCAAATTTATTAAGTATAGTAAGATTTTCTTTTATTATATCATTAATTAAATTAATTGATTTAGGAAATTTATTTTTATAAGGATATAATATTAATGAAAAACTTTTGCTTTTCAAATTCTTATCATCCATCACATCATCTAAAAGTTTAAAGTAAACAAGAGATATATTAATGTAAGAAGAATAATCTAAAGCTTTATTGTTAAAGATAATAGGCTTTTTAGAGCTAGGATGAAGAATACATCTTTTTGTTTTAAATTCTAGTTTATCTTCATTTAAGCTATCTAAGAGTATGGCTAAAAAAGTCATATCATAATTTAATACCATTCTTGGAATGTTTCCAAAGTTTTTTTTAATACTAAAACAAAGACTGCAATAATAACTTTTAAATAAATTATATTCTTTAACTTTAAGTTCAGAAATCAAAGGCTTTACATAGCCAAACACTTTTTTAAAAACCTCCTTAATTTTATAAAATCTATTATACATAAATAAATATTTTTTCACAATGAAAATGTTGAGTAAATTTTTAAATTTTAGTATAATTATTGAAATAAAGAAGGTGAGGTGAAATATATGAGTGAGTTCATAGAGTTTAAAGATGTCAAAAAGGTTTATAAGATGGGAGAAGTTGAAATAGAGGCTTTAAGTGGAGTAAATTTTTCTATAAAAAAAGGAGAATTTGTTGTAATTGCAGGAGCTAGTGGAGCAGGAAAAAGTACAATATTAAATATATTAGGAGGAATGGATACGCCTACAAGTGGAGAGGTATTTGTAGATAATTCAGAAATAAGTAAATATTCACAAAAAGAGCTTACTACATATAGAAGATATGATATAGGATTTGTCTTTCAGTTTTATAATTTAGTACAAAATTTAACTGTAGTTGAAAATGTTGAGCTTGCAACTGAAATATGTAAAAATCCTCTTGATATAATGGAAACAATAGAAGCTGTTGGCTTAAAAGAGAGAAAAGATAACTTTCCAGCACAACTTTCAGGAGGAGAGCAGCAAAGAGTTGCAATTGCAAGGGCTTTAGCTAAAAATCCTAAGCTTCTTCTATGTGATGAGCCAACTGGAGCTTTAGATTATAATACAGGAAAAGCAGTATTAAAACTTCTTCAAGATACTTGCAGAAAATATAAGATGACAGTCATAGTTATAACACATAATCTAGCATTAACTCCAATGGGCGACAAGGTTATAAAGGTTAAAAGTGGAAAAGTAAGTTCTATTACAATTAATGAAAATCCAACTCCTGTTGAAAGGATTGAGTGGTAATTATGAAGAAAACTTTAATTAAAGATACTTTTAGAGAAGTTAGAAAGTCTCTAGGAAGATTTTTTTCTATTTTTGCAATAGTAGCAATTGGAGTAGCTTTTTTTACTGGAGTTAAATCTTCATCTCTTGTTATGAAACATACAGCAGATAAGTATTATGATGATTATAATTTAATGGATTTTAGAGTTTTATCAACTTTAGGATTAACTGAAGATGATATATCTGAAATTAGAAAAGTAGATGGAGTAAAGGGAGTTTATCCAACTCATAGTATAGATGTATTAACATCAATAAAATCAGATGAATATGTTCTTAAGGTTTTTAGTCTTCCAATAAATAATATTTCAGATAGTAATGAAAACTATATAAACAGAGCTAATCTTGTAGAAGGAAGACTTCCAGAAAAGTCAGGAGAGTGTGTTGTAGAAGAAGGAAACTTTTTAGCTTTTTCAGTAAAAGTAGGAGATAAAATAAAACTTTCTACAGGTAAAGATGAAGATATATCTAAGTATTTAAAAAATGAAGAATATACTGTAGTTGGAAAAGTAGAAACACCTTATTATCTTTCTTATGAAAAAGGGACAAGTGATATAGGAAGTGGAAAAGTAAATAGCTTTATTATGGTTTCTGAAGATGACTTTAATATGGAAGTATATACAGAGGCATTAGTTACTGTAAAGGGTGCTAAAGAGCTTAATTCTTATGAGGATGAATATTTTGAAGTAACAGATAAGGTTAAAGAAAAGCTTGAAAGCCTTGGAGAAACTCAAGGAGAAGTTAGAGTTGATGATTTAAAAAAACAAGCCTTAGAAAAGCTTAATGAAGGAAAAAGTGAATATGAAAAAAATAAAAAGCTTTATGAGGATAAAATAAAGGAAGCAGAAGAGAAAATAGCTTCAGGAAAAAATCAAATAACAACAGGAGAAAAGGAATTAGAAAATAAAAAGGAAGAGTTTAATACATTTATAGAACAATCAGAAAAAGCATTATCAGAAGGAGAAAATCAAATTCTTCAAGGGGAAGAACAATATAAAAAAGCAGTAGATGAATATGAAAAGTCAAAAAATCAGTATGAAACTATAAGAAATCAATATAACTCCATTAAGGTAGAATATGATAAAGCTAGAGAAGATTTTGAAAGTAAAAAAGAAGAGGCAAATAAAAATATAGATTCTTTTCAAGAGCAGTTAAAAGAACCTAAGAAAAATGTAGAAAAGTTAAAAGAAGAGATAGAAAGTCTTTATAATAGCCTTGAAAATGAAAATTTAACAGATATAGAAAGAAAAATTATAAATTCAAAAATAAAATTAAAAGAAACTACATTAAAAACAACAGAGACAACTTTAAGTTATTTAGAAAGTAAAATAGAAAAAGAAAGAAATAAAATTTTTTTAGCAGAAAAAGTTTATCAAATTGTTGAAAATCAATTTATTAACGTAGAAAATGCTCTTGCGTTAGGTGGAGAACAGTTATCTGAAGGAGAAAGCAAACTTAATTTAGCAAAGGAAACTTTAGAAAATTCAAAGGTTCAACTTGAAAATAAAAAAGCTGAGCTTGAAAATGGAAAAGTTACTGGAAAGGATGAATTAAAAAAGGCAGAAGAAAAACTTACTTCAGGAAAAGAAGAAATTAAAAAGGCAGAAGAGGAACTTGAAAAGTCTAAAAAATATGGACAAGAACAATTAGATAAAGCCTTAGAAGAAATTAAAAGAGGGGAAGAAAAAATAGATTCTATAGAAGCACCTTCTTGGTATGTTTTAGATAGAAAGCTTCATTATAGTTATATGGATTATGGAAATGCAGCTGATAAAATGAATTCAATAGCAAAGGTATTCCCTGTATTTTTCTTTTTAGTAGCAGCTTTAGTATGTTTAACTACAATGACTAGAATGGTTGATGAACAAAGAGGAGAAATAGGAACTTTAAAGGCATTAGGATATGATAAAAAAGACATTGTTTTAAAGTTTATAATTTATGCTTTTATTGCAAGTATTTCAGGAGGTATTTTAGGAGTTGTTACAGGCTCTATATTATTCCCAACAGTTATTTATAATGCTTGGGCAATTATGTATGTAATGCCTTCAGTAAAACTTATTTTTGAGTGGAAGCTTGCCTTACTTGCAATAATAATTTCAACATTAATAACAACCTTTGCAGCATTAATTTCATGTTATAAAGAATTAGTTGCAACTCCGTCTGTTTTAATGAGACCTCTTCCTCCTAAAAATGGAAAGAAAATATTCTTAGAAAAAATAACATTTATATGGAAGAGATTATCCTTTACTAAAAAGGTAACTGCAAGAAATTTATTTAGATATAAAAAGAGATTTTTAATGACTGTTATAGGAATAAGTGGATGTACAGCCCTTTTATTAATAGGATATGGAATAAAAGATTCTATTAAAGCTATAGCAGATATACAATATGGAAATATTATAAAATCTCAATGTAATATTACTTTAAGTGATGATTCAACAATAGAGGAAAGAAAAAAGGCTTTAGAAGAGATAAAAAATAATGATGGAATATCTAGTGCTTTAGATGTTGAGTATAAAAATACAACTTTAAAAGATGGAAATTCTGAAGTAAGTATTTCTTTACTTGTTCCATCAGATGTAGAAAAATTTAAAGAACAAGTATGTCTTAGAGATAAAAAAAGCAAAACCTTACTTGATTTAAATGAGAAAGAAGTTATTATTTCAGAAAAATTAAGTAAAAATTTAGGAGTTAAAGAAGGAGATAAAATAAATATAACCATTGGGGATGGATATTATGATGAAGTTGTAGTTGGTGGTATTATGGAAATGTATGTAGGTCACTATGTAGTAATGTCTCCAAAGTATTATAAAGATACCTTTAAAGTTACTCCAGATTATAATGCAGTATTTGCTTTAACAAAAGATAAAAATACTTCTAGTGAAAAAGAACTTGGAAAAGAAATAATGAGTATAGATAATGTAAAATCAATAAACTTTTATTCTTCAATGCTTAAAACCTTTAATGATACAATATCAAGCTTAAATTTTGTAGTTGCAGTATTAATAATATCAGCAGCAGCTTTAGCTTTTGTTGTATTATATAATTTAACTAATATAAATATAAGTGAAAGAATAAGAGAAATAGCAACAATAAAGGTTTTAGGATTTTATGATAATGAAGTTGCAGCATATGTATATAGAGAAAATATGATTCTTACATTAATAGGTTCTATAGTAGGACTTGCTTTAGGAGTATTGCTTCATAGATTTATTATGAGTACCATTGAATTTGATAATGTTATGTTTGGAAGAAATATAGACTTTTTAAGTTATATATATTCTATTTTACTTACTCTTGGATTTGGACTTTTAGTAAATTTAGTAATGTATTTTAGATTAAAGAAAATTCCAATGGTAGAATCATTAAAATCAGTAGAATAAATTGAATAAAATCCTCCTTATGATGGAATACTAAATTTAAGCATCATAAGGAGGATTTTTTTATGTCAACAGCAATAATAACATCAATAATATCAGCTACATCAATAATATTAGGCTCTTTAGTAGGAGCTTTATGTAGCTGGATAATAAATAAAAATATAAATGAAAAAAGAATAAAAGAAGATTATAAAATAATTGAGGTAAATAGAAAATATGATAAAATTTGCAAAGAAAAAGAGCTTTGTAATAATGCAAATATAATAAGACTTGATATAATAACTGCTATTTTTCAAAGCATAAGAAGTCTTCAAAATAAAGATAAAGAAAAAAATTATCTTTATTTAATGCCATTAAATAAAGAATATTCCTTAGTGGTAGTATCTTTAAGTGATAAATATACCCTTCAAGAACTTAGCCTTATATATCAGCTTTATGGAATTATAGAAAAGGTAAATAGAGATATACAAGTATGGAAAGTAGGAGATAATAGAGCTTATGATAAGGTTCTTAAAGGCTTTAAATCAATTTTATATAAATTATATAAAGACAATTATGAAAGTATATTAAAAGTAAATCCAGATATGATTTCTTATGAAGAATTATATAATAATCAATATATTAATGATGATTATAAAGAAGTATTAAAAAAATTAGATGATTTATGTTATGTGGAAAATAATAAAAATGAAAAATAAGCATAACAAATTTGGAAGAATATGTTATAATTAAAATATGAAAATTTAGATAGGAGGTAATTAAATGAAAAAATATATAAAAATAATGAAGTCACTAATAGAAGAATATGATTTTGATTTACAAATGGCTTTAGAAACTCATGATTTAACAGAATATTATAGTTATGATAAAATATATAATTATAATAGTAAAGAAGAACTTGAAGAGGCAAATTATATAAGACGTTTAAGGCTAGCAACAGCTATGTTATATTCAACAGAATTTGAAGATGAAGAAATTGAAGAACTTGCTGATATATTTTTTTTATATGAGTTTAAAAATAAAGAAGAAATTACCTTTACTAAAGGAGATGTTTTAGATATACTTGATTCTATAAGAACTAAGTATAAAGAAAAAGATGATTTAAAATTTTTTAATAAAGTAAGAACATTAGATTCTGATTGTAAAATTAATTGTATAAAAAAATCTAATATAAAAAGTATTGAAAATCTTCTTATTGAAGAATGTATAGAAATAACAATAAATTTAAAAGAATATGATACAGCTTCTAAATTAATAGATGAATGGATTAAAGAACAAAAAGAATGGAATGTAGATAATTTAAGTAAGCTTTATTACTTTGAAAAAGATAGAAAAAATTATAAAGGACAACTTTTAGCAGAAGAAAAAATAATTGATATTGTAAAAAAATCCTCTGATAATGATGAAATAAGTGAAAGGCTTAATAAGTATGCTAAAGACCTTATTAATTTTAAATATTATAACAAGGCAGAAAAAGTATTAAAAGAAATAATGCCTTATTTAGAAAAAGCAGACATAACCTGGTATGAAAGTATTTTAGGACAAGCAGTCTTAGAAAATTATATAGATTTAATACTTGAAAATCCAGAAAATAAGAGAAGAAAAAAACTATGGAATGAAGTAAAACCTTATTTAGAAAAAACAAAAAATTATATGTCTATTATTTTAAGAAGGAAAATAGAGAAGGCTAAAGAAAGTATTGCATAATTTTCAATATTAAGAAATAATTAAGGAAAAATAAGATTATATTAATTGACCAATTAAAAGATTAAATTATAAAATATAGGTATGAAAAAAATTACATGCCTATATTTTTTATTGTAAATTTAAAAATGAGGGGAAAAAATGAGAAAATCTTTTAAAGTTATAGTTTTAGGAATAGTAGTAATAATAACAGTCATGCTTATGTGTAAGTCTGGAAATAAGGCTTATGAGAAAAAATTAACCTTTAACTCTATAGATGAAATTATAGAAATTTTAAATAATAATCCATTAGAAGCTAAAGATAAATCAGGAGCTAATATAACAAGTAATATATTTTCAGAATGTTTATCTAAAAGAAAAAGAATATGTGGCCATAATTTAGAATATTCAAAAATTAAGCTAAAATATAATGAAGAAAAAAATACAAAAGAAGTGAAAAATAAAGTTATTAGTGAATATTTAAATATGTGCAAAGAGAACTTAAAAGGTTATGAAAGGCCTAAAAAAATTGATGCTAGAATATATGATTTTAAAGGAACCTACACTTATGATGATTATGAGTGTAAGGGGGAAATAAATTTAGTATTTATTGATGAAGGAGAAGGATGGGTTATAGATTACTTTATGATTTCTGAATACTCTGAAGAAGAAGAAACAGAAGAAGAGGTGAGGGCTCATTTATGATAGAAATTAAAAATCTTTCTGTGGAATTAGAAGAAAAAGAAATTTTACATAATATAAGTTTAAAATTTCATAAGGGTAAAATTTATGGAGTTATAGGACCAAATGGGGTTGGAAAAACAACTTTTATTAAAACTTTAGTTGGAATATATAAAAATAATAAAGGAAATATTTTATATGATGGTGAAGAGGTTTATGATAATCCAAAGGTAAAAGGAAAAATAGCATATGTAGCTGATGAAAATAACTTTTTTGCATCTTTTAAAATAAAAGATATTATAAAATTTTATAATATGGCTTATAAAAACTTTCAAGAAGAAAGATTTCATAATATTAATAAGATATTTAATGTTAATATAAATAAAAGATTTTATATGCTTTCTAAAGGTACTAAAATGAGGGTAGCTTTAATGATTGCCTTTGCACAATGTGGAGATTATATGATTTTAGATGAACCTACATCAGGTCTTGACCCAATATTAAAAAGTAAGCTTTTAAAATTTTTAAAAAAAGAGGTTAAAGAACGTGATATAACTATTATAATAAGCTCTCACCATTTAAATGAACTTGAAAAAATATGTGATGACATTGTAATTATTAATAATGGAGAAGTATCTTATGAAAGTAGTTTAGAAAATATGAGAAAAGCTATTAAAAAAATTCAAGTAGCCTTTGATATGCCTGTATATGAAGAAGACCTTAAAGAAATAAAGGGAGTATTTAGGCTTTCAAAGGTTGGAAGGGTATTTACAATAATAACAGATGATTATAGTGAAAAATTTATAACTGAAATTAATAAATTTGAGCCTCTCTTTATTGAAGAAATTGACCTAAATTTAGAAGATATATTTATTTATAGACTGGAAGAGGGGAACTTAGATGAAGAAATTATATAATAAAGCACTATTTTATCAATATTTATATAATGGAAAATGGGTAATATTATTTGGAGTTATTATTTTTTATATTACAATTTATGGAGAAACACAAAATTTGTTTACTACTTTAAAGATGAATATAAGTTTAATATATACAAATAAAATGGAATCTAGAAGTATTTTATATTTATTTATTATGTGTGCTATTTTATTTGGAATTTATATTTTTACCACAGGGTTTAATAAAATAAATAACTTAACATTTTTAAATGCTTCTCCTTTTACAAGAAAAGAAATAAAGAAAAATGAAATATTATTTTTATTATATTCATTAAGTATATTTGTATTTATTTTTATATATATAAATTTATGTCTTTATTATAATCAAAGAGAACTCTTATCTATATCATATAATTATATTTATGTACTTGTAAGTGATACTTTAAGATTATTTTTTATAGGATGTTTATTTATTGTTTATCTTGAATTTATGGATATGATTTTTTCAAATACTATTTTTACAATTATAGCAATGATTATATTTCCTGTAGCTTTTATATGTAATTTCCTTTGCATAATAACTATTTCAAGTGATATAGGGCTTTTTGCTTTTAGTGGAGTTATAAATAGTATTTTAAATAAAATAGAAAATATTTCTATAAATTATCTATTATTAGGATATTATGACATTACAAGAATAGAAAGTTTAATAACTTATTTATTGTTACTTTTAATAATAATAGTAGGTTTTATTTTAATAGATAAAATTAATAAAAAATTTACAATAAATAATTTAAATAAATTTTTTAGCTTTGCAATTGTAAAAAAAATATTTATATGGGTAACTTCTTTAAGTGTTGTAAATGTTATAGCTACTATGCTTTTGGATAATTATATGTATAAAATATATTATGAAAAATTTTATGATGAAAATCCCTATCATATGGGAGAAATTCAACTACCTTTTAATTTATTAGAAAAAATATTGATTTTTATAATAATAAGTATAATTGTAATATTAATAACAAAGTTTTTAGTAAATAAAATTAATAAATTTATAGAAAGAATAATATAGAACAAATCTTAATTCTTTAGAATATTATATACTAATCTAAAGAATAGGAGTTGATTAACTATGTCAAGATGCTGCTGTAGATGTAAGAGTAGATGTTGCAATTGCAATAATTCATGCAATTGTAATAATTTTAGAAATTGTGGCGGATTTGGTAACTGTGGCGGATTTGGTAACTGTGGTGGCTTCGGAAATGGAGCTTGGGTTTGGATTTGGATAATTTTATTATTTGGTTTTGGCGGCTGGGGAGGCTTTGGAAGATTTGGTCCTGGTTTCTTCTGGTAATATTAAATTTATAAATGCTTTTAAAAAAGATTCATAATTAAAATCACTTTCCTTTAAGGAAGGTGATTTTTTTTAAGTCCTTAAATTATAAAAAAGCTTTAAATTAAGTTGTTATTTTTATTTCCTAAAGTTATAATCAATTAGGATAAAGAAAGGTGGCGAAGTTGTGGAAGAAAGATTACAAAAGTTTATGGCAAGTTGTGGAATAGCTTCTAGAAGAAAATGTGAAGAACTTATTTTATCAGGAAAAGTTAAAGTTAATGGAGTTATTGTAAAAGAACTTGGAGTAAAGGTTAATGGAAATATAGATAAAATTGAATATGATGGAAAAGTAATAAAACCAGAAGAAAAAAAGGTTTATATAATTCTTAATAAACCAGAAGGCTATATAACTTCTGTAAAGGATGAAAAAAATAGAAAAACTGTTTTAGATATAGTTAAGGTAAAGGAAAGAATATATCCTATAGGACGACTTGATTATGATAGTTCTGGTCTTCTTCTTTTAACAAATGATGGAGATATATATAATAAGATAATTCATCCTAGAGTTGAAATAACAAAAAAATATATAGCTGTTGTAAAGGGTGAATTTAAAAAGCAGGAATTAGAAAAATTTAAAAATGGAGTAGATATAGGAGGATATATTACAGCTAAAGCAGAAATTAAGGTTTTAAAATATGAAGATGATAAGACCACAGTGGAAATAGGAATACATGAGGGGAAAAACAGACAAATAAGAAAAATGTGTGCTGCTTTAAATCATAATGTTTTAGCCTTAAAGAGAATTTCTATTGGAAAGATAAAATTAGGAAATCTTAAAAGAGGAGAATATAGGGCTTTAACAAAGGAAGAGCTTAATTATATAAATAGTTTATAGAGGTGAAAAAATGTATAGGTATGTTGGGGATATAAGTAAAATTTCTCAAAATATAATAAAAGATTATTTAGAAAATAAAGAAGTAGCAATAGATGGAACTTTAGGAAATGGTCATGATACAGATTTTTTATCAGAAAACTTTAAAAGGGTATATGCTTTTGATATTCAAAGGGAAGCTTGTTTAAATTATGAAAAGAAAAATATTAAAAATGTTAAAGTAATAAATGATTCTCATCATCTTTTTAAAAATTATATTAAAGAGGAAGTTAATTGTATTATGTATAACTTTGGCTTTCTTCCTGGTGGAGATAAAAGTATTACAACCTTACATGAAACTTCTTTAGAAAGTATAAAAGAAGGGTTAAGTTTACTTAGCCATGAAGGTATTATGACATTATGTATATATACAGGTCATAGTGAAGGAAAAAAAGAAGAAAGTTTCATTTTAGAATACTTAAAGAAACTTCCTAAAAATGAATATGGAGTTATGATTCATTCCTTTTTAAATAGAGATAATGCTCCAAAGCTTGTAGTTATTGAAAAAAAATAAGTTTTAAAGTATTATTTATTGAAGATGTTTTTTCTTGGTGGTAAAATAAAAATGCATTTTAAAAGAAATAAAAATGCAAAAATATTACAGTTATAAATTGGGTAGGATGATAAAATGGAAAATGAAAAAAAAGAAATTGATAAGGACTTAATGAAACTTATTCAAAATAGATTTTCAAGACTTAGTAAAGGGCAAAAGCTTATAGCTGAATATATATTAAATAATTATGATAAAGCAGCCTTTATGACTGCAGCTAAGCTTGGAGGAGCTGTTGGAGTATCAGAATCTACAGTAGTAAGATTTGCAAATGAATTAAATTTTTCAGGATATCCAAAACTTCAAAAAGCTCTTCAAGAATTAATTAAAAATAAGCTTACAACTGTTCAAAGATTAGAATTATCTAATGATTTTGTATCTGATGGGGATGCTCTTAAGGGAGTTTTAAAAGCAGATATGGAAAATATAAGAGCTACTTTAGAAAAAATTAATTCTTATACTTTTGAAGATGTAGTTAATTCTATTTATAAGGCAAAAAAAATATACATAATAGGACTTAGAAGTTCAACAGCATTAGCAGAATTTTTAGGATTTTATTTAAATATAATTCTTCAAAATGTAAGAATTGTAAGCTATGGAATTTCAGATATATTTGAACAAGTTATTAATATTAGTGAAGGTGATTTAGTAATAGGAATTGGATTTCCAAGATATGCTACAAAAACTATTGATATTTTAGATTTTGCTAAAAGCAGAGGAGCAGAGGTTGTTGCCTTAACAGATAGCCTTTTATCACCTTTAGCAGCTAAGGCTGATTATACACTTATAGCTCAAAGTAATATGGCATCTTTTGTAGATTCTTTAGTAGCACCTCTTTCTGTAATAAATGCTTTAATAATAGCAATTGGAATGAGAGAAAAAAATAATATATCAGATACATTTAATAATTTAGAAACAATTTGGAAAGAATATAATGTTTATTCATATAATAATAAAAATGTTTCAGATGATTAATAAAAATTTTTATATTAATATTTATTAAAATCTTAGGTTCATTATAATATTCAAGCTTTAAATTAATGCTTTAAAAAATAATAAACCTAAGATTTTTTATCTAATACTAAAGTCTATACAAATTCAAAATATTGACAAATATGAAAGTAAATGATAATATAATTTAGGTATAATAATATCTTTTTATAGGTTTTGAGAAAACGATATCAAGATATAAGGGGGCTTTATTTATGGAGTTATGTGAGGTGTTAATTTTTCCTTTTTCTAAAGATAGTGATAATGTAAAGTACTGCTTATTTAAAGATAAAAATGATGATAAGGGATGGAAAAGCATTGTAAGTGTATGTGAAAAGGGCAGGTCAATTATGGATACAGCTAAGAGAAAAACTTGGGATATTTCTAAGGTTGTTATGGATTCAAAAATTATTAAATTTGATACTAAAATAAATAAAACCTGTGTTAAAAATTTAAAAGAAAAGGGTAAAAATAATAGATTTTTAAAAGAATGTTGTTTTGGTGTTGAAGTAAATAATAAAGAGATAATTTCAAAGGGACAATTTGAATATAAATGGCTCTCATTTAAAGAAGCAGTTTCTGCTTTAAAAAAAGAAGAGGATAAAAAGGCCTTGTATGAATTAAATAAAAGATTAAATGATAATAGCTATGATAAATAAAAGTTAAGGAGCTTTTCACAAATTAAAAAATCTAAAATTATATTTATAATTTTTTATGTGAAGCTCCTTTAAATTACAATTTAATATCTATATTATATTTTTCAAGCCAATAGTTTACTTGAATTAAATAAGCTATAAGTTGAGGCCCTGTCATAAGCTGTCCATACCATGGAACCTTATAAGAACTTCCTTTAGTTTTAACAATTTCTTTAACCTTTTCTTTATCAATAAGATAAAGTATAGGAGAGGTTTTATTACTTAGTATATTTTTCATAATTGAACATACTATTTCAGTATAAATAGGATTATGAGTTTTAGGATAAGGACTCTTTTTCCTATAAATTATATCTCTTGGAAGTATTCCTTCAAGAGATTTTCTAAGAAGACCTTTTTCTCTTCCCTCTAAAAGTTTAATTTTACTTGGAATATTAAAGGCATATTGTGCTAAGTTTATATCTGCAAAAGGAACTCTAACTTCTAAACTATTTGCCATACTCATTCTATCTTTACGATTTAAAAGGGTAATCATAAACCATTTTATATTTAAATAAAATAATTCTCTCATTCTAAAGTCTTCTTTATCTTCATTTTCAAGGTGAGGAACCTTTTTTAAAGTATCTTTATACATATCTTGAGATAATTCCTCAAGTTCTAATTTTTTTATTCCATCATTTAAAATAGATAATCTATCATTAATAAATCTAGCCCAAGGAAAGGTATTTGCATATTTTAATTCATTACGGGTAAACCAAGGATATCCACCAAAAAGCTCATCTGCACATTCCCCTGAAAGTGAAATTACAAAATCCTTTCTAACTTCTTTGCAAAATAGAAATAAGGAAGAATCTACATCTGCCATTTGAGGAAGGTCATTTGCCTCTGTTGCATTATATAAAGCATAGGCTAAATTTTTATGATTTAAGGTTACAGTTTTATGATTTGAGCCTATAAATTTTGCCATTTCTTCTGCCCAATATTCATCTGAGGTAGGTTGAAATAGAGAGGATTTAAAATATTTATCATTATCTTCATAGTCAATAGAATAAGTAGTTAAAATTTTATTTTTCTTTTTAAATTCACTAGAGGCTATAGCAGAAATAGCAGAAGAGTCTAAACCACCAGATAAAAAAGTACATAATGGAACATCTCCTACAAGCTGTCTTTTTATAGCATCAATTAATAAAGTTCTTGTATGATTAATTATTTCTTCTAAAGTTTCTGTATTTTCTTCTGCTTTTACATCCCAATATTCTTTTAAGATACAATTATCTTTATTTATTATCATATAATGTGCTGGAGGGATTTCTTTTATATCTTTAAAAACTCCACTTCCAGGAATTCTTCCAGGACCTAGTGCAAATAATTCTGTAAGGCCTTTTTCATCAACTATAGGTTTTATATCAGGATGACATAATATAGCTTTTATTTCAGAGGCAAAAATAATATTATTATTTTTTATAGAATAAAATAAAGGTTTTACCCCCATTTGGTCTCTAGCTAAAAAGATAGTATTTTCTTTTTTATCAAAAACAGCAAAGGAGAAAATACCATTTAACTTTTCTACAGATTTTTCTTTATAGCATATATAAGAGTTTAATAAAACTTCAGTATCTGAATAAGAGTTAAATTTAAATCCTTTGTTAAGTAAATCCTTTCTTAAATCTTCTGTATTATAAAGTTCTCCATTATATATAAGGATATATTCTTTATTTTCTATATTTTTTATCATTGGTTGTTTTCCACCATCTTTATCAACTACAACTAATCTTCTATGGCCAAAAAGAACATTTTTAGATAAATAATGTCCTTCTTCATCAGGACCTCTTTTAGTTAAAGAATTTTCCATTTTAAATAAAATCTCTTTATCATCTAATATATTTTTATGAAAATTAATTATACCTAAAATTCCACACATAAAAATACCTCATTTCAAAATTCATATTTCTAAAATTCATATATATGTTAAAATATGATATAAGTTTATAAAAAGTTACAATGTAAAAAAGGATGAAATTATTTAATATTAGGAGTATACTAAGAATAAATATAAATCATACCTTAGGAGGAATATATGAGTAAATTTTGGAATGAAACAGTAAATAAAATTGAACCTTATGTACCAGGAGAACAACCAAGAGACAAAAAATATGTAAAGTTAAACACAAATGAAAATCCATATCCACCATCAAAAAAGGTACTTGAAGCTGTAAAAAATTCAGCTAATGAGGATTTAAGACTTTATCCAGACCCATTATGTACAGAATTAAATGAAACAATTGCAAACTTTTATGGATTAGATAAAGATAATATATTTTTAGGAAATGGTTCAGATGAAGTATTAGCATTTTCATTTATGACATTTTTTTCAAAGGATAAAACAATTTTATTCCCAGATATAAGCTATAGTTTTTATCCTGTATATGCAGAATTTTTTGGATTAAATTATAAAATGGTTCCTTTAGATGAGGATTTTAATATTCAACTAGAAGAACTTAAAAAAGAAAATGGAGGAGTTATACTTCCAAATCCTAATGCTCCAACAGGAAAATACATAGATACAGATAAGCTTAAAGAGCTTTTAGAAGCAAATAAAGATAGTGTTGTTATAATAGACGAAGCTTATATAGATTTTGGTGGAGAAAGTATGGTTAAATACATTAAAGACTACAAAAACTTATTAGTAGTACAAACTTTCTCAAAATCAAGGTCTTTAGCAGGCGCAAGAATAGGCTTTGCCCTTGGAGATAAGGAGCTTATTGAAGGGCTAAATAGAGTAAAAAATAGTATAAATTCATATACAATAGATAGAGTAGCATTAAATGCAGGAAAAGCAGCTATTGAAGATAAAGAGTATTTTGAAGAAACAAGAAATAAAATAATAAAAACAAGAGAAAATGTTATAAAAATTTTAAGAGAAATGGGATTTAAAGTTTTAGATTCTAAAGCAAACTTTATATTTGCATCTCATAAAGATTTTGAAGGACAATACCTTTATGAAGAACTAAGAAATAGAGGAGTATTAGTAAGATTCTTTAATAAAGATAGAATAGATAAATTCTTAAGAATAACAATTGGTACAGATGAAGAGATGGATATATTAATTGAAAAGCTTAAAGAAATTATAAAGTAACAATTTTAAATATTGACTTGTTTCAAAAATATTAGGACTCTTATGAAATAGAAAGCCCGACTCGCTTTGCTTGCTAGGTAGGTTCGAAGAGCAAAATATAAAATTTTGATTCTCACCTATGGGCAGGCTCTTGAGTCACTGCTTCATAAAATAAGAGTCCTAATATTTTAATAAGCAAAATTAAAAATCTTATACTTATTTAAAAAAAGTATATTTTAAAGCTTGGTTTTATAAAGCTTTATAAATTACTAAGAAAGTTTTAAATATGAAACAATTAATAGATTGCTTTGAAAATTATTTTTTCATAAATTCTTTGTATTTGTTTTTTAAATTTTTAAAAGTGTCATTAAATATTAATGATTTGGCTCTTGGGTAGCTGATAAACATGTTTGAATATCTGTTTTTTAATTTAATAAAAATCTCTTGATAGTCTTTGTTTAATTTTTCCACTTTGGGAATTAATGTTTTGTAGTCTTTGCTTTTGTTTTCAATTTGAAGTTTTAAGTTTTCTGTTTCAGTTTTGATTTTATAAATAAATGATAATAATTTATTGAAGTCAAGGGCATTCTTAGTTGAAATAATAAAGTCTATAATAAATATAATGCTTATTATAAAAACTATTATATATATTGTATTGGTTTTTAAACTTAAAACAAAGTTTTCAACTGGTTTATGAATAAATAATGTAAGAGCTACTGAAAGAACTCCCCAAAATAATGAGCTTTCAAGACATATACGTCCTTGGAAGTTAAATTTATCTTCAGTATAATCCCAATATTTAATTTTAAAGATATTTTCTATAAGTACTGCTGATATATATTCTAAAATAGTTGCTGCAATCATTCCAACAAAGTATATTAAAATTGGTTTGTCCTTTATTGGAAGAGATACAAAAAGCATCATTACAGAACCAAAACCATATATAGGAAGCATAGGGATTTTTAAAAATCCTCTGTTAACAAGCTTTTTTGTCCTAATAGACACAATAGAAGATTCAATTATCCAACCTAAAAAACAGTATATATAAAAAATAAAAATCCAA
>ONGV01000256.1 GCA_900317445.1 uncultured Eubacteriales bacterium
ATATCCTTCACTTTCTAAATATTTAATTATTTCCTTTTTTAAATTAATTCCACCATGGTCGCATCCTAATGCTATTTTCATAATATACCTCCAAACTTAAATATTAATTATATCATATCCTGCTGCTTTCTTTAGTCTATTCATAACAGCAATTCCAATGCCTTTTTCTTCAAAGGCTTCAGATAAAATTATATCTACGCCCTTATCATCAAAACTTCTTAAAGCTTCAAATAAATTTTGAGCTACTATAGATAAATTTTTACTACTTCCTAATGTTATCACATCATTACTTATATATTTTTTATTATTTTCTTCTGAAGCAAGCACTCCTACACGCTTACCTTCTTCCATATAATTGTGTATCATTTCATTAATTTTTTCAACTACTTTTTTATTTTCCCCTAAAACTATTCTTACCTTTGCTTTTGGAGCGTAATGTCTATACTTCATTCCAGGAGCTTTTGGTTTAAAATCTTCTGTTGGTTTTGATAATATAGCTTTATCTATCTCTATTCTAGAATCTATTTCTTTAAGCATTTCAAGAGTAATTCCTCCTGGTCTTAAAACAACTGGAGGATTTACAGTACAATCAACTATTGTTGATTCAACACCAACTTTACTTTTATTTCCTCCAAGTATAAAATCTACTCTTCCATTTAAATCTTCTATACATCTTTCTACATCTGTTGGACTAGGTCTTCCACTTATATTAGCAGATGGTGCTGCTATTGGTACTCCAGACATTTCTATTAATTTTAAGGCAATAGGTTCACTTGGCATTCTTACACCTACACTTTCTAAATTTGCACTTGTTACATTTGGAATTATATCTTTTTTATTTAAAATTATTGTAAGTGGTCCTGGCCAGAACTTTTCCATCATTACTTTTGCACATTCTGGTATATCTTTAACATATTTATCTAGATTTTTATTTGAAACATGAATTATTAATGGATTATCTTGTGGTCTTCCTTTAGCTTCAAATATTTTCTTTACTGCATCTTCATTTAAAGCATTTGCTCCTAATCCATAAACAGTTTCAGTAGGAAATGCCACAATTCCTCCATCTTTTATCACTTTTGCTGCTTTTTCTATAAGATAGTTATCTTTATTGATATCTTTAATTAATTCTATTTCAGTTTCCAAAATAATCCTTCCTTTTTATACTAAAATCTGTCCCCTTGCTATTTTTATGTTTTCAATACAATCATTTGTATAAATAGCTTTAACGCAATTTCTATATATAGTATCCAATAATAAATATTTACTTAATCCTCCCTTTCTTATAATTTGAAAATAATATTTTTGCTGAGTATTATAGTTTGATACTTTTTTAAGTTCTTCCTCTATTTTAGGATATTTTTTTAGAAAGCCTTTTACTATAGGTCTTAAACTTTTATTTCTAAAACTCATAGTACTTATTATAATTATTTCCATATCACTTTCCATTTTTTCTGTATGAACTAAAACTACTTTATCACATAAAATTAAACTATTATTAGCAAACAATCCATTTGTTATATTAAGTTTATTTGCATTATAATTATATTTTAATGAATAATAATTTAATTTATTTATAACTGCAGCAATAATTAAAAGTTCTATTATTAACAAATAAACTAAGTAAAATATTGATTTTACTCCTGTTAGATATACTGAAAGGGGCAATCCCATAAATAATACTATCATTAGTCTATAAAATCTTTTTAAAGACTTTTTTTCCATTTTTATAGCCTTATATATATCCATTAATAAGCCCTCCAGTTAAAAGAAAAGCCTTACATTCTTCTAATGCAAGGCCTATTTTTATGTTACATATCTGTATTTCCCATTTTCTTCATCTTTTCTGCTTGATCTGCAGTAATTAATGCATTTATAACTTCATCTAAATCTCCATCTAAGAAAGATTCAAGTTTATATAAAGTTAATCCTATTCTATGATCAGTAACTCTTCCTTGTGGATAGTTGTATGTTCTTATTCTTTCACTTCTATCCCCAGTTCCAACTTGACTCTTTCTATCTTCAGCTATTCCAGCAGCTCTTTCAGCTTCTGCTTGTTCATAAAGTCTTGCTCTTAATATTTTTAAAGCTTTTTCTTTATTTTTTAACTGTGATTTTTCATCTTGACATGAAACTACTAATCCTGTAGGTATATGAGTCATTCTAACAGCTGAATCTGTAGTATTAACGCATTGTCCTCCATTACCAGAAGCTCTAAATACATCTATTTTTAAGTCCTTTTCATTTATTTCTATATCTACATCATCTACCTCTGGAAGAACTGCTACTGTAGCTGTTGATGTATGTATTCTTCCGCTTGATTCTGTATCTGGAACTCTTTGTACTCTGTGTACTCCACTTTCATATTTAAGCTTTGAATAAGCTCCTGAACCTTTTATCATAAATACAACTTCTTTTATTCCACCAATATCAGTTTCATTTAAACTCATAACTTCAACTGACCATCTGTTGTTTTCTGCATATCTTGTATACATTCTAAATAAATTTGATGCAAATAAAGCAGCTTCTTCTCCACCTGCACCACCTCTTATTTCTACAAAAACATTCTTGTCATCATTAGGGTCTTTTGGTAATAATAATATTTGTATTTGCTTATCTAGTTCTTTTTCTTTTTCAGTTAAATCAGATATTTCTTCTTGAAGCATTTCCTTCATTTCTTTATCTGTTTCTTCTTGAAGCATTTCTTTATTTGCTTCTAAATCTTCCACAACTTTCTTATACTCTCTATATGCATTAACTATAACTTCTAATTCAGCATGTTCCTTACATAGCTTTCTCCATTCATTTTGGTTTGCCATTATAGAAGGATCGCTTATTTTTACAGATAATTCATCATATTTATTTTCTATAAATGCTAATTTATCTAATAACATGTTATCACTCCGTAATTTATTTTTTCACATTTAATTATTATATCATACAGCTTTCTATTTAATCAAGGTGAAAACCTTCCAATTACTACTCTGTCTAATCCTGCCAAGTCTTTCACTACATTTATATCTATATATCCACCATTTTTCATAATATTCCTTACAGAATCACCTTGATCGTATCCTATTTCAAAAGCTAGTATACCATTTTCCTTTAAAGCTTTTTTACTTTCTTCTACTATTCTTTCATAAAAAATTAATCCACTATCTCCTCCACTTAAAGCAGTTCTTGGCTCATAATTTTTCACATCATCCATAAGAGTATCTATTACATTTTCCTTTATATATGGAGGATTAGAAACAATAATATCATATCTTTTTAACTCTTTTATAGGTTCTTTAAGTAAATCACTTTTTATGAATTTTACTTGATTTTCTAATTTATTTCTCACAATATTTTTTTTAGAAATCTTTTCTGGCTTTTCATAAAAGTCAATTAAATCTACC
>ONGV01000255.1 GCA_900317445.1 uncultured Eubacteriales bacterium
CAACAGGGATCGAACCTGTATCTGCCCCTTAGGAGGGGGCTGTTCTATCCATTGAACTATGAAGGCGTGTATTTAAACTACATTATTAATTTTATTATAACTATTATTTATTGTCAATGTAAAGAAATTTTACTGATTAAAATAAAAACACAGATTAAAATTTTGATTTTTTATTAATAAGTTCAGGTAATAAAAAAAACAAAAAATAGCCATACTTTAAATATATATTCATTATATGACTATTTTTATAATTTTAATTTTTCTTTTTATTAAAGTAATGTTTTTTAACAATTAAGCCTCTTATAAATATTAACCCTCCAGCGATTAATACTAAAATTAATACTAATAACCAATGTTGAATACTTATTTTTACTAAAGAAAATATATTTCTTCCTATTGGAATCACATAACATGCTGCACAAAATGCTATCATTGTACATACTAATGTAAATTTAAATTTTGTTAAAGGTGCTGATACTCTTACTAATATAAGAAGGCTTATTCCCATAAATGTCAATAAAGCTACTGAACGTGAATATTCTACGCTTGCTCCAGACATATATGTTATTATATATCCTAATAATACAAAGGCCATCATTGTTATTCCATTTGGAACACTTGTAATTAATATCCTCTTTAAAAATCCCTTTTCTACTCTTTCTTTAGCTGGTAAAAGTGCTAGAAATAATGCTGGTATTCCAATAGCACAGCTTCCTACTAATGATGATTGTATTGGAAGAAGTGGATATGGAAGTCTTATTATTGATATAATTAAAGCTAAACATACAAAAAATATTGTTTTTGATAAAAATAATTCTGCTACTGTTTCTAAATTGTGTATTTGTTTTCTTCCTTCTGCAACTACTTTTGGTAATGAACCAAAATCTGAGTTTAATAATACTAATTGAGCTACAGCCTTTGTTGCCTCTGAGCCATTTGCCATTGCTATTCCACAATCAGATTCTTTTAATGCTAAAACATCATTTACTCCATCTCCTGTCATTGCAACTGTATGACCATTTTTTCTTAAAGCTTTTACTATATCCTTTTTTTGATGAGGTGTTACTCTTCCAAAGACAGTATAATTATCTATTACCTCTGATAACTCTTTCATTTTTGTTGGTAATGTTCTTGCATCTACATATTTTTCTGAATTTTTTATTCCAGCTCTTTTAGCTACTGCAGCTACTGTTACTGGATTATCTCCAGATATAACTTTTAAATTTACATCTTCATTATTAAAAAATTGTATAACACTTGGTGCCTCTTCCCTAATAATATCTTCTATAAGAATTAATGCAATTGTTTCAACTGGAGTTTTTATTCCAAATTTTAATGTTTCTTGATTTACTTTAGCTAATAAAAGAACTCTCATTCCTTGTTTAGCATATTCTTCAACCTCATTAGCTATCTCATTATATCTATCTCCAAGTAATATTTCTGGAGCTCCCATTACCCAAGAACCTAAGTCTTTAAGAACAATTCCTCCCCATTTTCTTCTTGATGAAAATGGTATTTTTTCTTTTACTATTAATCCTGGATCTTTTGAATATACATCTAATATTGCCTGTTGTGTTGGATTTTTACTTGGAAGATTATTAGCTATTGAAGCTAAAATTTCATCTACTTTTTCTCTATTATAATCACCTAAAAGCTTTACTTCTGATAGTTTTAATTTTCCCTCTGTAATTGTACCTGTTTTATCTACACACAAAACATCTACTCTTGCTAAAATTTCTGTTGCTGAAAGTTGTTGAACTAAAGTATCATATTTAGCTAACTTTACTATAGACACTATAAATGTTGCACTTGTTAATAAAACTAACCCCTCTGGTATCATTCCTATTATTCCCGAAACTACACCAATTATTCCATCTTGCCAGTTACCTGTACTTGAAAGTATTTGAGTTATTGTTAACCCTACCCCTAATGGAAGTATAAACCACACTAAAATTTTCATTATTTTATTTATTGAATTTTGTAATTCTGAATTTATTATCTTAAATTTTTTTGCTTCATTTGCTAATTGAGATGAATATGTATTTATTCCTACCTTTTTTACCCTTGCATAACCTTCTCCTGCTACTATAAAACTTCCAGATAATATTTCATCCTCATTATTTTTATTAACAGGGTCTGCTTCACCTGTAAGCATTGATTCATCAACTTCAAGTTCATCACCTTCAATAAGAGTACAATCTGCTAACACTTGGCATCCTGCTGTTAAATAAACTACATCATCTTTTACTAATTCTTCAACTAAAATATCTTTTATTTTTCCTTCTCTAAGAACATTAGTATGGGCCATACTTAGAACTGATAATTTTTCTAAGGTTTTTTTAGCATTTAATTCTTGAATTACTCCAATTATACTATTAACTATAATTACCCCCGCAAATATAGCATTTTTAGGAGAACCAGCTATGATACATATTAATGCTAAGATAATATTTATTCCATTAAATAAGCTAAAAAAGTTTGCTTTTAAAATTTGAGGTAATGTCCTTGAAGGGGCATCTGGTATGGTATTTACTTCTCCCCTTTTTACTCTTTCTTCTACTTCCTCTTCTGTAAGTCCATAAATTCTCTCTTTTGCATTTTTATATGAAGGTTTATCTTTGATATTTCTACATTCCATTGTGAACACCACTTTCATATTTTATTCCATATTTAATATAATAACCCCTATTTCTTAAGATTTTCATAATTTTAAGTTATATTTTTCTTACTTCTTTGTATAATAAGCAACTCCTATTGAACCTGGACCTACATGAAGTCCTATTGTAGCTCCAATTGATTGTATTTTAACTGGTATTTTTAATTCATCCTCAAGTCTTCTAGCAAGATTTAGTCCTTCTTCTTCACAATTTATATGATGAACAATAACTTCCCCTAAACCTTTTTCTGTCATATCATCAAGAACTTTTTTTAATATAACTTCTACAGCTTTCTTTTTTGTTCTTACCTTATCATAAACAGAAGTTTCTCCATTTTCTACTGTTAGTATTGGTTTTATTTGAAGAATAGTTCCAAGTAATGCAGATGCACTACCTATTCTTCCACCTTTTTTTAAATATTTTAAAGTTTCAGGAACAAATAAAAATCTACTTGAGTTAATAATTCTTTTTGCTTCTTCCACAACCTTTTCAATGTTTTCTCCTTTTTTAGCAGCCCTTGCAGCTTGAATTGCCGAAAATCCCATTTGCATACAATTACTTTTAGAATCAATTAATTCTATGTTAGTATTAGGATATTCTTCTAATACCATTTCACGTACTAAATGTGCTGTTGAATATGTACCACTCATTTTTGAAGATATAAAAATTCCAACTATATCATAACCATCTTTTGCAATGTTTAAAAAAGCATTTTTCATTTCTTCAATACTTGGTTGAGATGATTTTGGTATTTCATTTAACTCATCCATTTTTTTATAAAAAAATTTATTTTCTAAATCTACTTCTCTATAACTTTTTCCATTTAATAAAACATTTAAAGATACCACTGATATATCATTTTCATTTAACATTTCTTTTGGAATATATGCTGTACTATCTACTACAACCTTCACTTTTCTTGAATCCATAAAATCCTCCATGTAATATTTTGTTATTATATAATTTATTATAACATAATTCTTTAATATATATTTTTTATGATATACTAATCTTAATAATATTTATTTTTAGGAAGGTTTTTTATATGTTTAGAACAATTTTATTTTATCCCGGTATTATTTTAAGTTTACTCTTTGCCTGTATTTTTGATTTTAAAGTAAGATTTTTAAGAAAGAAAGGTAGAGATAAAGAACTTGAGTTTTACTGCCATAAGGTAACAAAAAATTGGGCAAATTCAGTAATGAAACTTGCTGGAGCAAAAATAACTGTAAAGGGTGAAGAAAATTTAGCAATTGCTAAAGAACAGACTGTACTTTTTGTATCAAATCATCAAAGCAATTTTGATATTCCTATTTTCTTGAGTAAAATTGATGTTCCTAAGGGGTTTATCGCAAAAAAAGAACTTAAAAGTTGGCCTCTTATAAATCTTTGGATGAAAAATATAAGATGTGTATTTATGGATAGAGATAATGTGAGAAAGTCTGCTGAAGCTATTGTTGAAGGTATTAATATTTTAAAAAGCGGACATTCAATGGTTATATTCCCAGAAGGAACTAGAAGTAAAGGTGGTCCTACTCATGAATTTAAGGCTGGAAGCTTTAAACTTGCTACAAAATCTAAGGTTCCAATAATTCCAGTTACCATTAATGGAAGTTATAAACTTTTAGAAGCAAATGGAGGAGGTAAAATTAAATCTGCTGATGTTGAAGTTATTATTCATGCTCCAATTGAAACCGCTAAACTTTCAAAAGAAGAATTAGCTTCTTTACATGAAACAGTTGAAAATATAATTTGTAATGATATAAAAAATTAAAATTACATATTAATAAATGCTATCAAGTTAAACAATATAACTTGATAGCATTTTTATTTAGTAATAAAAATTTATAAATAGGTCAAAAATTATGCTTTTTATAAGAGCAAAAGCCTCTCTAAGATATAAAACAGGAGCCATATACCATTTTGTAGGACTTGAATAACTTGTTATGTTTTTATAGCCTGCATTTTTAGCAAGAATACTGCTTCTAAATGAATGGAAATCTGTAGTTATTATTTTTATGTTTAATTCATCAATATCTTTTTTGCTATGCTCTTCTATTTTTTCTTTTGAAAACTTAAAATTTTCATTAGTGCTTGTAGATTTATCTTCCATAATTATTCTTTCTTTTTCTATTCCATGATTTATTAAATAATTTTTCATAGCTTCTGCTTCTGATATTTTTTCATCATTTCCCTGCCCACCAGAAACTACTATATATGAAGTATTTCCATAATCATTAATACTTTCTAATGCTGCATCTAATCTTCCCTTTAATACTAAACTTGGATTTTTTCCATTAACGAGACCAGCTCCAAGTATTAATATATAATCTGAATTATCCTTATTTTTCTTTGGATATGCTATTATAAATCCTTCAATATTAATAATAAATATTATCACTAAAGAAACTATTACTTTTAATGTTTTAAATAAGGTTTTCTTTTTCTTTAATTTATCTTTCATAAAATGATAAATTATAAAAAGTGCTGCAATAAATAAAATTCCCTCACTAAATGCAAATTTAGTTCCACTCATTATACTAAGAAGGATAATATAAATTATTAATACTATTCCAAGTATTAAATCCCAATTTTTCTTCAATAAAATCAGCCCCTTACTTTTCTAAATAAGGCATAACATCATTAGCATAAGCTCTTAAAACTTCTGCAACACTCCAAGCTTGAGTATAACATCCTCTTCCTGTTATTGGAGTTTCTCCATCAAATATTTCTGCAATTCCATTAATACAGCCATCTCTCATTGTGTCTTGGAATACATCGCACATTTCTTTAGCTCTTAATATTGCTTCTTTAGAATGATTATTAACCTTACAATATGCAGTAATAAATCCTCCTATCAAGAAGGCCCATGTAGTTCCCATATGATAAGCCTTATCTCTATCTATAAGTTTTCCTATATATTGCTTTTTAAAGTCCTTATCCATAAATGAAAGTGAACGAAGTCCATAAGTTGAATATAAATGCTTATAAACAGTATTTACAATTTTTTTCTCTTTTTCTTTATCTAATATAGAAAAAGGTAATGATACAGCCCATATTTGATTTGGTCTTATCTTATCATCATTTTCATCTACCACATCATAAAGGCATTGAGTTTCTTCATTCCAAAATTTTTTCTCAAAAGACTCTTTTACCTTTACAGAAAGATTACTGTAAACTTTAGAATCTTCTCCATAGTAATTAGCTAACTCTTCCATTATCTTTAATGCATTATACCAAAGAGCATTTATTTCTACTGGTTTCCCATGTCTTGGTGTAACAACTAAGTCGCCAACTCTTACATCCATCCATGTTACTTGGTCTAATCCATCTCCTGCAAACACTAAGCCATCTTCATCCATTCCTATTGAGAAATCTGTTTTTGTTGAATATGCCTTAAATATCTCCTTTAACTTAGTATATATTTTTTCCTTAACAAATTCATAATCCTCTTTTTTACCTGTGTATTTTAAATATTTATAGGTAGCTTGGAAGTACCATAAAGA
>ONGV01000254.1 GCA_900317445.1 uncultured Eubacteriales bacterium
ATTTCAATATTTGGAAATTGTTTTGAAGTTTCACAAATCATTCTTCCCATTTTTCCTGAACATCCATTTAAAATAACTTTAATCATAAGTACATCCCTCTCTTTTATAGTAAATTATATTTCTTTAAAGTTTCCTTTAAAGTATTTTCATTTTTTTCATCCATATTATATAAAGGAAGTCTAAGAGGACCAACCTCTTTTCCAATAAGATTTAATGCAGTTTTAACAGGAATAGGGTTTGTTTCAATAAATAAATTGTTTGTAAGCTCTAAAGTTTCAAGCTGAAGACTGCAAGCTTCCTTTACATTTCCATCAAGATAATCTCTTGTCATTTTGTGAACCTTATTTGGAATTACATTAGCAAGAACTGATATAACACCTTTTCCACCAAGAGACATTATAGGAATTATCTGATCATCATTACCAGAATAAATATCAATATCTTTACACATTGCAGCAATTTTAGCTACTTGGCTTATATTTCCACTAGCTTCTTTTATTGCAACAACATTAGAAAGACTTGATAATTTAACTAAGCTTTCAGGGGTTACATTAAGACCTGTTCTACCAGGAACATTATATACTATAATAGGTGTATTTACTGAGTTATTAATAGCTTCAAAGTGTTTAAATAATCCCTTAGAGTTTGTTTTATTATAATAAGGAGTAATTACTAAAAGACCATCAACTCCAACACTTTCACAATACTTAGACATTTCAACTGCAGCTAAAGTATTATTAGAGCCAGAACCTGCAATTACAGGAATTCTTTTATTTATTGTATCAACAGTAAATTTAATTACATCCTTTTTTTCTTTTTCAGTCATTGTAGTTGCTTCACCTGTGGTTCCACAAATAATAATAGCATCAGTACCTTCTTTAACATGCCATTCTAAAAGCTCTTTTAATTTTTCAAAGTCAACTCCATTATCCTTAAAAGGAGTTATTAGAGCCACTCCAGAACCTTCAAATATTGCCATTTAAAAAATCCTCCAATCTTTTTTATTTTATTATATAAGAAAACTTTTTTATACTGCTAGTTTAAATCTTATATTATATCTTATACTAATATGATATACAAAAGATAAAAAGCTGGTAGCTTAAAAACTTACATACTTATAATATTATATACAAAAAAAATAGAAAAATATAGTCTTAACATTAGGAAAATCTGTATATTTTCTTAAATCACTATAATTTAGAATATTTTTTTCTTTATAGTATGAATAAAATAATAAAAACAGTAAATAATAAAAATATAATTACAAGGGCTTACATCCACTACTTTAAAAGGATAGTGGTTTTACACCCAAATGTATAAAGATAAATGGAGTGATTTTAAGTGAGTAGTACACCATTAAAAAAAGTTATAAAATCTAAAATAAAGCAAAATAAAGAACTTACAGAAAATGAAATATTAAGAGAAAAAATAAAATATGAAATAGCAGAAGAGTTAGGGCTAAAAGATAAAGTTGAAGCTTTAGGCTGGGGAGGATTAAGTGCAGAAGAAACAGGAAGAATAGGTGGAATTATGACCAAAAGAAAAAAAGAACTTCATATTCCAAGTAATGATGAAATTTTAGGAAGAAAATAAATTGACTAATATCCAGATTAGCTTTAATATAAGTTTAGTAAATATTAAAAATCTGGAGGAAAAAATGGCTTACGAAGAATTTGCAAAAGTTTATGATGAGTTAATTTATGAAGATATAAACTATGACAAAATATCTGAAAGATTAATAAGTATTATAAAAAAATATAATAATAAATCTATAGATTATCTTGATTTAGCTTGTGGAACTGGCAACGTAGCTGTAAAGATGGCAAAGTATTTTAAAACAAATTATGCTGTAGATTTATCAGAAGATATGCTTAGGGAAGCTTTTGAAAAGTTTAAAAAAGAAAGAATAAGATGTAAAATAATATGTCAAGATATGACTGAATTATCTTTAAATCATAAATTTGATGTAATAACCTCAGTATTAGATTCTACTAATTATTTATTAGAAAATGAAGATTTAGAAAAGTGTTTTCAAGGGGTATATAACCATTTAAATGATAATGGATTATTTCTTTTTGATATAAATTCTTATTATAAGCTTACAAATATTTTAGGAAATAATATTTTCACTTATAATGAAGAAGAGGTATTTTATACATGGGAAAATACATTAGAAGATAATATAGTAAATATGTTTCTTACATTTTTCATAAAGAAAGGAGAACTTTATGAAAGATTTGAAGAAGAGCAATTTGAAAGAGCTTATACAGAAGAAGAAATAGAAAATGCTCTTAAAAAGTGTAGTTTTAAAATTTTAGGAAAGTATGATGGCTATAGTGAAGCTTTAGTACAGCCTAAAAGTGAAAGAATTTTATATGTTGCAGGAAAGAATATGGAGGAGAAAAATGGATAAAATTATAAGATGTACAGCAAAAGATGGAATGATAAGAATAATAGGTGGTATAACAACAGAAGTTGTCAACTATGGAACAAGTGTACATAACTGTACTCCAGTTGCTTCAGCAGCTCTTGGAAGAATGCTTACAATGGGAGCTCTTATGGGAGCAACTTTAAAAAGTGAAAAAGAGGTAGTTACATTAAAAATAAATGGAGGAGGCCCTGCTAAGGGGATAACTGTTACAGCACATCCTGATTGTACTGTAAAAGGATTTATAGGAAATCCAAATATAAATCTTCCTTTAAATTCTAAGGGTAAATTAGATGTTGGTGGAGCAGTTGGTACAGATGGAATATTATATGTAATTAAAGATTTAGGAATGAAAGACCCTTATGTTGGACAAGTACCAATACATTCAGGAGAAATAGCAGAGGACTTTACTTATTACTTTACAGTTTCAGAACAAACTCCATCAGCAGTTTCTTTAGGGGTTTTAGTTGATAAAGATTTATCAATAAAAGCAGCAGGAGGATTTATAATTCAAATGATGCCTGATGCAGACCCACTTCTTGCTGATTTATTAATGTATAGACTACAAGAAATTCCACCAATAACAACAATGATAGATAGTGGAAAAACTATAGAAGAAATATTAGAATATATATTTGAAGGAATGGATTTAAAAATATTAGATTCAATAGAACCTGAGTATGTTTGTGATTGTTCAAAAGAAAGAATAGAAAAAGCTCTTATAAGTATAGGAGAAAAGGACCTTACTGAAATTTATGAAGATAATAAAGATGAAGAAGTAGTGTGTCATTTTTGTAATAGAAAATATATATTTACTCATGAAGAATTAGGTGAACTTTTAAATAAAGCAAAGGAAAAGAAAAATTAAAAATCATAGGCTCTTTAGTTAGATAGGTTTATACTATTAAAAATAAAGAGCCTATACTTAATAAAGAAAATAATAAATATAAGATAAGTGTTTTTTTAATAGTAAAAGGTTTACAATACAAATTTTTAAGGTATATAAGTTATAAAATATTAAATTATTTTAATATTAAAATAATTTAATGAAAAATTATAAGAAAAATGTTATAATTTATTATATCCATAGGGTATAATGTAGATAAAGAAAGCAACTTAGGAGGTGAATGTAATGAAGATGTTAGATGACATAACTTCATTTATTTTCATAGAGGACAAGCCACAAAAAGCAGACATTATTTTTATACCAGGAGGTTCATGGCCAGAACCAGCAGAAAAGGCTGCTGAATTATGGAAGGAAGGATATGCACCATATGTTTTTCCAGCAGGAAGGTATAGTATAAATAGAGGATTTTTCCCAGGACCACAAGTAAGAAGTGATATATATAATAAAATATATAAGACTGAATGGGAGTTTATGAATGATGTCCTTATAACTAATGGAGTAGATAAAGATGCTATTTTAAGAGAAGAAGAATCAGAATTTACTGTAGAGGTTGCATTTAATTCACGTAAGGTTACAGATAAAAAGGGTCTTAATATAAAGAAGGCTATAATATGTTGTAAATCTTTTCATGCAAGACGTGCATTAATGCTTTATACTTGGGCATTCCCAGATACAGAGTTTTATATATGTCCAGTAGATATAAAAGGAATAAGCAAAGACAATTGGTTTGAAAGTTCTGAAGGAACTGAACGAGTTATGAGAGAAGTTAAAAATTGTGGAATACAACTTAAAGATGCCATAGCAGACTGGAGAAAAAAATAAAAAATAAAAAGCTGTTGCAAAAAAATGCAACAGTTTTTTAAATTACTTCACCATTAAATTTTTTATATTTTATAAGTTCTTTATAAATTTTATCTCCATCTTTTCTAAAGGAATTTGTTATGCTATTATAAAATGATTTATAGGTTTTACATTGTTTCATAGATTTATGTATAAACTGAAGCTTTTTTTTATCTATATCACTTACCATATTTTTAATAGCTTCATCTACCATATTTTTATCATAATCTTCTTTTGATAATTCTTTTTCTGTGTTATTTATAAATATAAGATTATTATTTTCACTATCTTCTTCCTTTTCTGAAGCTACTTCTTCAAAGGCTTTTTTTTCTTCATTTTCTTTATTTACTTCAATTGTTTTAGTATTCTTTTTTCCTTTAGATGCACTTTTATTTACATTTTGTATAATTTCAAGATTAATATTTCCTTCATAGCAATTATTTATATAATCAATAGCATAATTAAAGCCTGTATCATTTGAAATAACATGAATTTCAGAAAAGTTTCCTCTAATTGTTCTTTCTGTTATAAAGGCAACTAATTGAAAGTCTAATGCATTTTTCCCACCAACATTAACATTTTGAGTTAAGATTTTTGCACCACATTTTAATATTTCATCAAAGGTTTGTATTGTTATGCTTTTTGAATTATTACTAAAAAATAAAACAATATTATCATTTTCATTAACCTTAAATTTATTTATAAAAGAAAAGTTATTTGTATTTTCAGTATCAACAACAAATAGTCTTTTATTTAAAATATTAATATTATTATCTTCAATAATCTTATTTTCAAAATTTTCTTCTTGTATTAAATTTTTAGGATTTTCTACTTTATCTTCATTAATTATATTAAAAATATCATTAATAAATTCTTCTTCACTAATTCTTTTCATATCTTTACTTTTTATGAACTCCTGCTGATAATTCGTAAGGGGTTGTTTGGTATACAAAATAATTTAACCAGTTGCTATAAATTAAATTGCTATGTGCACGCCATTTTAAAACTGGCTTTTTAGTTGGGTCATCATCTGGAAAATAGTTTACAGGAATCTTTATATCTAAACCTTTATTTACATCTCTAAAGTATTCCTTTGCTAAAGTATCAGCATCATATTCAGAGTGTCCCATAACAAAAAATTGAGTTCCTTCTTTATCTCCAACTACATAAGCACCTGCTTCATCAGATACAGCCATTAATTTTAAATTTGGATTTTTTTCTATATCTTCTATTTTAACAGTTGTATGTCTTGAATGTGGAGCATAAAATTCTTCATCAAATCCTCTAAAAAGTCTTGATTTTGGAGTGATTAATCTGTGTTTATATATACCAAACATTTTTTCTTTTAATTTATATTTTTTGATTCCATAATGGTAATAAAGCCCAGCTTGTGCTCCCCAACAAATATGGAAAGTTGATTGAACATTATCCTTGCTCCATTCCATTATTTTGCATAATTCTTCCCAATAATCAACTTCTTCAAATTCCATATCCTCAACAGGAGCTCCTGTTATTATCATTCCATCATATTTATTGTCTTTTATATCATCAAAGGTTTGATAAAAAGCAAGCATATGCTCCTCTGAAACATTTTTTGATTTGTGAGTAGTTGTTTGAAGTAAGTCTATTTCAATTTGTAAAGGAGTATTAGCTAAACATCTTAAAATTTGAGTTTCAGTTGTAATTTTAGTTGGCATTAAGTTAAGAATGACTATTTTTAATGGTCTTATATCTTGAGTTAATGCTCTATTTTCATTCATTACAAATATATGTTCATTTTCTAATATTTCTTGTGCTGGTAAGTTATTTGGTATTTTTATTGGCATTTTTTAACATCTCCCGTTTAAGTCATCTATACTACTGTGTATTATTTTATCATAAAAACTAATATTTAAGAAACATTTAGTAAAAAAATAAAAGTATTGTAACACCTTTTTATTTTACTTCATAACATATCATATAAAAAAAGAAAAAAGGATGAGAAGCTAGTGGAAAGACATTACAAAACAGAGAATATGAAAAAATGTAACTTAGAATATGCTACAGCCTATATTGTTCCTCAGGAATATGAAAATTTATTTTCAATGAAAGATATTTTAAAAACAGGAACTATATTTATGGATTTATATAGACCTTATGTAAAAAAAGATGATAAAAGCAAGTGTTGTAAAGGTGAAAGAGATGAATAGAAAAGAATTATTAAATAAAATACAAAAGTATTTGTTTTATGCAGTAGACCTTAATTTATATTTAGATAATCATCCAGAATGTAAAGAAGCTAGAGAAGATTATTATACAATTTCCTCTAATTTAGATTGCTTAATAAAAGAATATGAAAAAGCCTATGGTCCATTTTTAAGTTTTGGATTATCTTATTCTGAAAATCAAAAGAAATGGACAGAAACCCCTTGGCCATGGGAAAATTGCTAAATTAGGAGGAAAAATAAATGTGGTGTTATGTAAAAACTCTAGAATATCCAATAAATTTAAAATGTAAAGACTTAAAAATGGCAAAATACCTTATTTCTCAATATGGTGGACCTGATGGAGAATTAAGTGCTGCCCTTAGATATTTAAATCAAAGATATACTATGCCTACTTGTAAGTCAAAAGGGCTATTAACTGATATAGGAACAGAAGAGATGGCTCATGTAGAAATAATAGCCACAATGGCACACCAGCTTATGGAAAACGCCTCAATAAAAGAACTTGAAGGGGCAGGTCTTGGTGGACACTATGTAGATCATAAAAAAGCAACATTTTATACAGATGCTACAGGTAATCCATGGACAGCAACCTATATTCAAGCAAAAGGGGATGTAATAGCTGATTTACATGAAGATATGGCTGCTGAGCAAAAGGCTAGAGCAACCTATGAAAGTTTAATTAATCTTACTGATGAATATGAAATTAAAGAAGCTTTAAAGTTTTTAAGGGAAAGAGAAATTGTCCATTATCAAAGATTTGGAGAAGCCTTAATGGATGTTCAAGATGCTATAAAGTGTAAGTAATATTTTTTAAATTAAAATCTTAGGTTCATTATTTTATGAAGCAGTGACTTAAAGCTTATAGAGTAAAACAACTAAATATCATAAGGAACCTAAGATTATTTTTTTATTTGTTTAAATTAAATTTTATTTAAATTCAATAGGCTCAATTGTAATTTCATCTAATCTTTTTTTTAGTTCATTAAACTTTTTATTTAATAAGGATAATTCAGAAAGGATTTTATCATAATCATATTTTTTTGATGAATTAGATTCATTATAAAAATAATCAATATCTTTTATAGAATTATCTTTTTCTAGAGTTTTTTCTTTATAGGAATTTTTTAAATTTAAAATTATATAAGGTGGATTTTGAGAATTTACAGAATGAATTTTTAAAATAGAAGTAGTTTTATTTTTAGGGCTATCTATAACTATACTAAAATAATTTTTATTATTAAAATTTTTATATAAAGAGGTAATATCTATATTTACATAGTGTTTTGCAAAGTTAAAAGGAAGGCAAGAGTCTATATGGTTTTCTGATTTTATTGGAGGATTTTCAAAGGTAAATTCTTTAAGGTTTATATCACTTATATTTTCATATATAACTATGTTTTTAAAGGGGAAATCTGAATAAATTATATCATCTATATAAAGATATAAATAAGCTGAATCAATGTTAGAAATATCTACATTTTTATGTTTAAAATTTATAATAGAATAAAATTTATTAATAGAGGAGTTATTATTTAAAATACCTACTAAAAGCTTATCTTTTTTTAAGTTATTTGAAGATGGCTTAAAAAGTTCTAAATAAGAAGATGCTATAGAGTTAAGTTTTATACTATTATTCAATTAAAAAACCCCCTTTTAAAATTCCTAAAGGATAGTAGTTTTTATTATAAGAAAACATATTAGAGAAATAAATATTATCATTTAAAAAATTGCTTCTATAATTATATCCTATAATAATCTCATCTTTAGGATTATTAAAAAATTTTGGAGAAGACCAAGTCCTTCCATTATTTTTTGAATAACTTGTGAAAAGTTTATTAAATTCAAGCCATTGAATATATAATTTATTATCTATCATAAATATAGTAGGAAATTCACAAGCAACAGTTTTAGAAATATTTAAATCTTCTTTTATAGATATTTTTTCATTGTTTATATAAAGATAAACATAAGAACAATAGTATTTATCATTATTATTTTCAGAAAAGGTTATATGATAATGATTTTTTAAAGGTTCAATAATAGATAGATAAACCTTATCTTTATGAGAATTTGTTATTTGAATTTTTTCTTTAAAGCTTAAAGTTTCAATGTTAAAGGTTACATAAAAAAGCTCTTCACACTCTTTAATTTTATTAAAGAAAAATAGAAGAGGAATATTATTATGCCACATGACAACAAAATTAGATAAAATAAAATAGCTAATTTCTGAAATAATATTTTCATTCCATTTAAAGCCATCATAAAAATAATTAATTAATTTACATTTAGTAGAATTTTTATTATCTATTAGGTAATAAAATATGTGAATTTTTTCATCTATTTTTTTTATATAAGGAAAAGCTATACTGTAATTTTTATCTATATCCATTATTTTAGATTTATAAATATAATTTTCAGTAATATAAATATATAATAAAGTGTTTTCTTTAGTACAAACTATTCCATAAATATTATCTAAAAAATCAACATCAAAAAAAGAGGTTGAAAAAGAATTACTACTATTAAGAACCTTTCCTTTAGATATTAAATTATTTTTAAAGTCATAATTATGTAGTTTAATTCCATTACTAGAATAAGATAATTCAGATTTAAAATTATTAGATTTAACAATTAAAGTATTAAAATTTCTTTTAAAAGACATAATTTAACTGCTCCTTATAAGCACATTTATCTATTTATATGTAAAGAATTTTTTCTTTAGAAGTAAACTTATATAAAGAAATATCATAAAAATAAATAAGAATTATTTTTATTAGGAGAAAAAGTTTGAATAAAGATATAAGTAATATGAAAATTCAAGGAATTGTAGCAAATAAAATATATGACAAAGCTTATAAAAATATAGTGAAAGAGTCATTAAAAAGTGAAGAATTTATTATAAGTGGCAATGAAAAATACATAAAAGGAGATAAAGTATCTATTGATAAAATTTCAATAGACTATAATTTTATTGGAATAATGGATGATGAGGATTCTTTAAGCCTTCCTAATTCAAACGATAATAAAAGGCTTGGAGCAATAAATATAAAGGTAAATAATAAGAATATAAGGCTTTCTAAAGTAGATAAAGAAGCTTATAAATCAGAGTATATTCAAACCTCTTATGTTTTAGATAATAAAAAAGTAAATAAAACTCCAAATTTAGTTTATCTTTATAAAGAATTTCAGGGTAATATAGATTTTAAAGATATTTCTTGTAATAAGACTTTTGTATTTAAGTATGGATTAAGATTTTTTGTAGATAATTTAAAAATAAAGATAAAGGGAAAAATAGGAGAAAAGGATTTTGAAGGAGTAAAGGATTATAGAAAATATAATAAAGATTTAAAGGGTAATTATGTAGATATTAATCCTGTGGAAATTACTAAAGAGGATACATTAGGTTTATCTAATTATGAAAATTATATAGATTCATATAATTATAAAGTTTTAAAAAATATTAATCCAGAGGTAGGATTAAATTTTACTCCTGTTAATATATTTGAAAATATGAATATAAGAGAAAAAAACAAAATAAAAATTAAATTAAAACTTCAAGGATGCCTTTTTGCAAAAGAGGTAATTTCAGTAGAAAAATATAAAGGAAATAATAAAATAAGGGCTTTAATTAATTATATCTTTCAAATAGAAAGCTACATTTATTTTATGAATAAAGAAAGAATAGCTGTTTTTGTAAAAGAAGAGAAACATTTGTAGTTTAAAAACATAAAATAAATTGTATAAATATAAAGAATCTTAATAGATAATAACAGGAGGAACTTTAATAATGGAAAGAAGAGAATACTTTGAAGAAAGCTTTGAGCCTTGTGAAATAGATAATTTTAAATCAAATTGTGAGAATGAAGAATCAGAAGAATTAGAAGTAAGATGTACTAATATATCTAATGCAAGATGTGTTGGAATATTAGCAGAAAAAATATTTGATTGTGTATATTTAGAAAGCTTACAATTTGCAGATAAAGATGAAGTATTTACTATAGATAATTTTGAAGATAACTGTTCTAGATATAGAGTAGGGGATGCTGTATGTATAGATGATATATCATTATGCTATGATAATATTGGAATTAAAGATGATGATAGCATAGATAATGATTTTTCAGGAAGAGAATTAGGAGAAGGAAATATCTTAGTAAAATATGATATGGAAAATAAAATTTTCTCAGCTGTAGATGGAAATGGTGTAGAAGTTTATAATAATTTAGATAATTTTGATGGAAGTGAAAGAGAGCCATCAACTGTAATGTTATATGATGAATTTGAAGGTGCAGTAGGAAAAACTAAATGTAATTCTGAAAGCAGAACAGATAGAAATTCAAGGTCAAGAGTATTTAAGCAAGGAATGAGATTCTTTGTAGATAACTTAAAAGTAAGAATAAGAGGAAGAATAGGTGGAAGACTTTTTACTGCTACTAAAGACTATAATTGTTATGGAAATATAGATAGATGTGGTAAAAACAATAGAAGAATTTCAGTAAACCCTGTAGAAATTACAAAGAGAGATACTTTAGGAAATGGAGAAGGCTGTGGAGATGATGTAGGTTTAAACTTTACTCCAGTAAATTTATATGGAAGAGTTGGAGTTCCTAATGATGGAAGAAGAGTTAGAGGAAATATAAAATTAGACCATTGTCTTTCAGTAGAATGTGTAGAAACAACTGAAAGATATGGAGATTATGAAGAAGGATATATTCGTGCAACAGTTGGATACTCATTTTTAGTAACACACAATATTCTTCATACAACTTCTGAAGAAATAGCTGTATTTACAAATCCTAATGGAGTAGAATGTCATAACACAGCTAGAGAATCAGATTGCAGAAGAAGAAATAATGATGATAATAGTGATAGTAGCGATAATTGCAATTGCAGAAGAAATAGAAGAAATAACAGAAGATGTGATAGAAGAATTAATAATAGATGTAATGATGATTCAAGTAGCAGCGACAGTGGATGTAGAGATGACATTAGAAATAGAGAGTTATATGAAGACAGAAGTGATAGATGTAATGAAGATAGAAATGATAGAGAAAGAGAAGCTAATAACAGAAGAAACCATAGAAGATGTAATTGTGAAAGAAAGGAATAATATAAAAGGTAAAGGGAGCTTATAAATATAGGCTCCTTTAGATTATATAAAAAGATAAATAGCACTCTTTATAATATTAAACATATTATAAAAGTAAAGAACATTCTTAAATAAAGAAGTAAATTTTTAAAATTATAGATATTATGGAGGAAAGTTATGGATACAAATTGTGTAAATCGAGGAACTAGAAGAAGTTTTAGAGATGAAGTATGTGATTGTTCAGATGAAAGAAGAAATAGATATGAAACATCTGATTATGAAAGTAGATGTTTTGAAGGTACAAGTAGTAGTTCCACAGATACAGATTATAGCTCAAATGCAGGAAAAGCAATTTTAAATTGTGGCTGTGGTTCAGTAGGACCATTACCAATATTAGATTTAGCTGGTGCAAGTATAATAAATCCTTATTCAGTTGCTAGTGTAACAATTGATACTAGAGGATTAAAAAATCCAACAGTTTTAATAAATTTTACAGCATTAATAAATGTGCCTATAGGAGTTTTACCAAATATAACCTTTAGATTAGTTAAATGTATGAATGGATGTTCACAAACAATAGGTGGAAGCTACACTTATAGCGATGCTTTTGACGCATTACACAGTGAATCATTTTCATTCCAATTCTGCGATTGTGAAAGCTGCTCTGGATGTGCAACTTATTCAGTAGAAATTTCTAATGCAACTTTAGCACAAGCAGGAACAATGATAAGTGGTAATATTTCAGCATTAGCAGTAGAAAAAAACTGTAAATAAGCACTAATGATATGTTTTGGAGGGAATAATATGTCATATAATGAAAAATGTAGGCCACTAAAGCCAGGGAAGATTGTAGTTAGTTGTGGGTGTGGAGCAGCAGGACCACTTCCAATATTAGATTTAGCTGGTGCAAGTATAAGAAATCCTTATTCAGTTGCAAGTGTATCAATAGATACAAAAAAATTAAAAAATCCAACAGTATTAATTCATTTTACTGGTTTAATTAATGCACCTATAGGTGTAGTTCCAAATATAACCTTTAGAATTAAAAAATGCTGTAATGGATGTTCTCAATTTGTTGGGGGTTCATATACTTCAAGTGCAGCAGTAAATACTTTATCAGGAAAGAGTTTTGAGTTTCAATTCTGCGATTGTGGAGATTGTGGTGGATGTTGCACTTATACAGTAGAAATATCTAATGCAACTTTAGCACAGGCAGGAACAACTGTAAGTGGTCAAATTTCTGCAATTGCAGTAGAAAAAAATTGCAAATAAAATAATATAAGAGAGGGCATAGAATTTAGCTCTCTTTTTTGTTTTAAAAGAGAAAAATAATGTAATCATAATAATATTTTATATTTCATATAATTAAAAAAAGGATAGTATAAAGGAGAGTTTTATGAATTTTGAAAAGGTAAAATTAAATTATTCTTATGATGCATTAGAGCCTTATATTAATGCTGAAACTATAGATATTCATTATAATAAACATCTTCAAGGTTATGTAGATAAATTAAATATGATTCTTGAAGGATATGAGAAATTTGTAGATAAAAAAACTTTAAAACATATTTTATCAAATCCATGTAAAATTCCTAAACTTATAAGACAGGATGTTATAAATCAAGGTGGTGGAGTGTTTAATCATAATTTATATTTTGAAAGCTTGTCACCTAAGGGTAAAAAAGCACCTACAGGAAAGTTATTAGATGAAATTAAAAAAACTTTTTCTTCTTTAGATTATATGATAGATAAAATAAGTAGTATAGCAATTAATACCTTTGGTTCAGGATATGGATGGCTTGTTTGTGATAAAAAGGGAAGACTTAAAATTATAAGTACAAAAAATCAAGATACACCATTAAGCTTAAATTTATATCCTTTGTTAAATATAGATGTATGGGAACATGCATATTATTTAAAATATAAAAATAAGAGGTCAGATTATGTGAAAAACATATGGAATATAATTGACTGGAGTATAGTTGAAGAAAGATATAATAAAATTTAGTTTCCTAAAGGTTGGTATACTTATTGCCAACCTTTAAATTTTAAATTATCATAATATTTGTGGAGGAATTAGAGATATGGATTGTATAATTGAAAACGAATTTTTAAAAATTAAAGGAAATACCCATGGTGGAGAATTAGTTTCTATTAAAGGAAAGAAAAGTAATAGTGAATATTTGTGGCAGGGAATACCTTTTTGGTGGAAACTTTATTCACCAGTATTGTTTCCTATAATAGGGAAGGTAAAGAATTTTGAATATAGGTATGAAGGAAAAACTTATTTTATGCCTCAGCATGGTTTTGCAAGTAGAGCTAAATATAAATTAATAGAAAATAAGGATAATATATTAGCTTTTGAATTAAAAAATAATAAAGAAACAGAAAAGGTATATCCTTTTAAATTTTCTCTTATAAATGAATATAAAATTGAAAAAAATTCTATAATAATAACTCATAAGGTTAAAAACTTAGATAATAAAAATATATACTTTTCATTAGGGGTTCATCCTGCTCTTAAGTGCCCTATGTATAAAGAAGAGGATGAACTTAATGATTATTATTTAAAGTTTAATAAAATGGAAAACTCTTCGATTTTAGAAATTAATAAAGAGGATTTTTTAACAGGGAAAGAAAAAAAATATTTTAATAATTGTGATGAATTAAATTTAAGTGAAGAAGTTTTTAAAGATGGAACTCTTATATTTAAAAATTTAGAGTCAGATAAAATAACATTAAAGTCAAGAAAACATAATAGAAGTGTTTCTTTAGAATTTAAAGACTTTCCTTATTTAGCAATATGGGCACCTGACAGAAAAACTAATTTTGTATGTATTGAGCCTTGGTTTGGACATGCTGATTATGAAGATTTTACTGGAGAAATAAAGGATAAAGAAGGCATTATTAAATTAGAAAAAAATAAAGAATTTAAATGTACTTATAAGATAATTATAGAAGAGTAAATTATAGAAGGATTAGAATATATTACATTGTATAAAATTTTTTCATTTGAGCAAACTAATATCGTAACCAAGAGTTACAAGGAGGTGCTGTAAAAATGGAAAAGAATAATAGTATAGGATGCACAGTACAACAATGTAAGCATCATGACAAATCATCAGATTATTGTACATTAAACAAAATAATGGTAGGAACTCATGAAATGAATCCAACAATGCCAGAATGTACAGACTGTAATTCTTTTGAATTAGAACAATAATTTAAAAGAAAAAATAAGACTGCTTAAAACTAGAAAGAAATTTCTAACTTTAAGCAGTTTTTTATTTTTATTATAAAATTAAAAAACATATTGACATATTAAGCCTAAATATGATAAACTTTCATCAACAAAAGAAATACTAAAGTCTATGATAAGAAGTAGTAAATAATAGAATTTAGTTCCAGAGAGTCTGGGTTAGTGCGAGCCAGATATTGTAGCTATTATTGAATGGATCTTAGAGATGGCACTAGGAAATTATAGTATTGGTGTTCGGGAATCTACCGTTAAAAAGATAGGGTATTATTTTGTACCTGATAGAGAATATGTAATTTAGGTGGCATAGCGAAATTTTTACATTTCGTCCTGTAGGGCTGAAGTGTTTTTTTGTTTTATAGCTAGTTTTAGTTTATAATTTTTTATTACATATAAAAATGGGTGGCACCACAAGTCACTTTGTCCCATTATAAGGACAAAGTGGCTTTTTTTTATTAAGATTTAATAAGCTATAATATCACATAAGTTTTATATAGGGAGGAAAAATAAATGATAAATATTTCAGAAATGGAATTTAATAATAAAAAGAAAAATACTAAAGGATTTTCTTTAATAAGTGAATTTAGGGGAGATGAATTAACTCCAATAACAATATTTGAAGGTTTTCAAGGAAAAAACAGATTTATATTAGAAGGTGGAAGTAAGGAAAATCGTTTTGGAAGATATTCATTTTTAGGAGAAAATTCCTATAAAGAAATTGTTGGAGATGAACTTATTGATATAAAAGAGGTAAAAAAGGAAGTAAGTATAGAATTTGAATATGAAAGCAATCCATTCCCTTTTAAGGGTGGAGCCATTGGTTATATGGGTTATGATACAGCAGCTTTTTATGAAAAAAGATTAAACTTTGTAAATAAAGATGATATAAAAGCTCCTATTATAAGATTTAATTTCTATAAAAGATATATATGTTATGACCATTTTACTCATAAGGTTTATGTAGTAGATAATATTTTTAAAGATGATAAAAGAGAATATAAAGAAATAATAGAAGACCAAAAAAATTATTTTATATCTCTTCTTCAAAAGCCTTATGTATTTATGAATGTAAATAAGGGTGAACCAGTAAACTTTACCTTTGCAACAAGTAGAGAAAAGTTTATAGAAAATGTAAAGCAAGCTAAAGAGTACATAAAAGCAGGAGATATATTTCAAGTGGTTTTATCTCAAAGAATGTATTGTGAAACAGAAAAGACACCTTTTGAAATTTATAGAAATTTAAGAGCTGAAAATCCTTCCCCATATATGTATTTTATTGATTATGAAGACTATCAAGTAGTTGGTTCTTCTCCAGAAAGTCTTGTATCTTTAAAGGGAAAAGAAGTTATAACAAATCCAATAGCAGGAACAAGAAAAAGAGGAGGGACGGAGGAAGAAGACAGAAGACTTGAAACTGAGCTTATGGCAGATATAAAGGAAAGAGCAGAACATGTAATGCTTGTGGATTTAGGACGTAATGACATAGGTAAGGTAAGTAAAGTAGGAACAGTTGAAGTTAAAGATTTTATGAAGGTTGAAAGATTTTCACATGTTATGCATATTACAAGTCAAGTTGTGGGAGAAATTGAAGAAGGAAAAGATGCCTTTGATGCATTAACAGCATGTCTTCCAGCAGGTACTGTTTCAGGAGCTCCAAAGATAAGAGCAATGGAAATTATTGAAGAACTTGAAGATGTTAAGAGAGGAATTTATTCAGGAACAGTTGGATATTTCTCTTATGGAGGAGATATGGATATGTGTATTGCAATTAGAACCTTTGTTATCAAAGGAAAAACAGCTTATCTTCAAGCAGGTGCAGGAATAGTATATGATTCAGTTCCAGAAAAAGAATTTGAGGAAATTCAAAATAAATTACTAGCATTAAAGGAGGCATTAAGATAATGATAGCTTTAATAGATAATTATGATTCATTTACTTATAATCTTTATCAATACATAGGAGAATTTGATGAAGTAAAAATATTTAGAAATGATGAAATAACAGTTGAAGAACTAAAAAATTTAAAACCTAATGGAATAGTTATTTCACCAGGACCTGGAAGACCAGAAGAGGCAGGAGAGTCAATAAACATAATAAAGAGTTTTGGAGATGATATACCAGTCCTTGGAATATGTTTAGGACACCAAGCAATATCAGTAGCCTTTGGAGGAAATGTAGTAAGAGCAAAGGAAATATTTCATGGTAAAAGTTCAGTAATTCAAGTAAAGGGAAATGATATTTTTGAAGGAGTTTCAAGAAAGATTGAGGTTATGAGATATCACTCATTAGTAGTAGAAAGAAGCACCCTTCCTAAAGAACTTGAAATAATTGGAGAAACAGTAGAAGACCATGTAATAATGGCATTAAAACATAGAAGTAAAAAAATATATGGTCTTCAATTTCATCCTGAATCAGTGTTTACACCAAAGGGAAAAAGAATGATAAGAAATTTTGTGGAGGGAATATGTTATGGAAATTAAAGAAGCAATAAAAAAAGTAATAGAAAGAGAAGATTTAACAGCTGACGAGATGGCTGATGTTATGAATGAAATAATGAATGGAACAACAACTTCTTCACAAAAAGGTGGATTTTTAGTTGGATTAAAAGCTAAAGGAGAAACTCCAGAAGAACTTTTAGGAGCTGCAAAGGCTTTAAGAAGTCATACTTTAAAGATAGATATTAAAGATAAAGAACATTTAATAGACTGCTGTGGAACAGGAGGAGATGGAGCAAAGACCTTTAATATTTCAACAGCAGTAGCAATAGTTTTAGCATCAGGCGGAGTTAAGGTTGCAAAACATGGAAATAGAGCAGTTTCAAGTAAAAGTGGAAGCCTTGATGTACTTAAAGCTTTAGGTATAAAAACTGATTATTCTAAAGAAGAAAGTGAAAAAATATTAGAAGAAAAGGGAATGGTATTTTTACTTGCACCATCTTATAATGGTGGAATGAAAAATGTAGGAAAAGAAAGAGGAGAACTTGGAACAAGAACAATATTTAATATGCTTGGTCCTCTTTTAAATCCAGCACCACTTACAGGACAACTTATGGGAGTTTATGATGAAACCTTAATTGATGCTGTAGGAAATGTTTTATTAGAACTTGGACTTGATAGAGCTTTAGTTGTTCATGGAAATGATGGATTAGATGAATTAACAACAACTACAACTTCAACAGTTTGTGAGCTTAAAGATGGAAAGCTTAGAAAGTTTACTTTAGACCCTAAAGATTATGGAATTCCTTATGCAAATATAAAAGATATTGCAGGGGGAGAAGCTGAAGAAAATGCTAAGATAATAATAGATATTTTAAATGGAAAGAAAGGACCTCAAAGAGATATAGTAGTTTTAAATGCAGGTGCAGGATTCTTTGCAGGAAAAATTACAGACTCAATAGAAGAAGGAATAGCTTTAGCAAACAAACTATTAGATGATAAAACTGCATTAGCTAAGTACAATGAGTTGAAGGAAGCATAATTTAGAGGAAAGGGGAGAAAGAGTTGATACTTGATAAGATTGTTGCTGAGAAGAGGAAGAGGGTTGAGGAGAGAAAAAAATTAGTTCCTTTAGAGGAGGTAAAGAGGCAGGCTGAGGCTCTTGTTGATGGGACTGAGGAGAATAGGTTTAGGAATGCTTTAAAAAAGCCTGGGCTTTCTGTTATTGGTGAGTACAAGAAGGCTTCTCCTTCTAAGGGGTTAATTCTTCCTGATTTTAATGTAGAGGAAATTGAGAAGCTTTATAGAGAGCTTGGAATTGATGCTTTTTCAGTTTTAACAGAGGAGGATTTTTTTCAAGGAAGTGATGAAAATTTAAAAAAGGTAAAAACTTTAAGTGATACACCAATTCTTAGAAAGGATTTTATAATTGATTTTTATCAAATTTATGAAGCTAAGGTTTTAGGAGCTTCTGGGATACTTCTTATAGTTGCAGAGCTTAAAGAAAGGCTTAAAGAATTTTATGATGAGTGTGTAAAATTTAACCTTGAGCCTTTAATAGAGGTTCATAATAAGGAAGAGTTAGATATAGCTTTAGAAGCTGGAGGAGAAATAATAGGAATAAATAATAGAAATTTAAAAACTTTTATAACAACTTTAGATATTACAAAGGATTTAATAAAATATGTTCCAAAGAATAAGGTTATTGTATCTGAAAGTGGAATGCATACTGTAGATGATTTAAGAAAAATAAAAGCTATGGGTGCAGATGCTGTATTAGTTGGTGAGATGTTTATGAGAAACATTAGAAATGAAGAATTTAAAGAGGAATTTAAAAAATTTAAGGGTGAGTAATATGCTTATAAAAATATGTGGTATAACAACTCTTGAAGAGATAGATTATATTAATGAATTAAAGCCTGATTACATAGGATTTGTTTTTGCAGAAAGTAAGAGAAAAGTAAACATAGAAAATGGAAAAGAACTTTTAAAAGCCTTAAATAAAGATATAAAATCTGTGGGAGTATTTAGAAATAACACAAAAGAGTATATAATAGAGGTTGTGAAAAACCTACCATTAGATATAATTCAGCTTCATGGAGATGAAGATAATGATTTTATAGATTATTTAAAAGATAAAACAAATTGTGAAATATGGAAGGCAGTAGGAATTAAAAGTAAAGATGATTTAATTAAGGCAAATGACTTTAATGTAGAAACTTTACTTTTAGATGGAAGTAATCCAGGAAGTGGAGAATTATTTCCTTGGAAATATTTAAAAGAAATAAATGTTAACAAAAAGTTTTTTATAGCTGGAGGAATAAATGAAGAAAATGTATTAGAAGCTATGGAAAATGTAAAACCATATGGTATTGATACTTCTTCAGGAGTTGAAACTATAGAAAATGGTATAAGAAAAAAAGACAAAGAAAAAATAAAAAGATTAATAAATGAAGTGAGGGAATATAATGAAAGGAAGATTTAACCAATTTGGTGGACAATACGTTCCAGAGACATTAATGAATGCATTACAAGAATTAGAGGAAGAATATGAAAAAGCTATAAATGATAAGGCATTTATGGATGAATATAAATATTACTTAAAAGAATATGTTGGAAGACCAAGC
>ONGV01000253.1 GCA_900317445.1 uncultured Eubacteriales bacterium
ACATCATTTACTTTTACTATATTTCTTAAAAATATAAGTATTGTCATAGCTGTTCCATACATAGGTTTAAATGGTCCATACAAAAAGCCATTATCTTTAAACCTTCCTCTTATTATATAACAATAAACTTCTTCTAATATCCATCCTAGAAATGAATATAAAACAAACATAAAGCATAAATAAAAAAGCCAATTCATGTTAATACTCCTTTCCTTTTAAAGTTAGTATTAACAAAATTGACTTAAATAATTCCTATTATAAAAAAATATGTTTATTTTATCTTCTTATATTTTTTTCAACATAATCTATAATATACTTTATAGGATTTTCATCATTAGAAGGTGCTATAAGTTTTGCTTTTTCTAAAGCTCTTTTAGTTCCATTTTTTAATATGAATCCATATTTTGCAATATCAATCATTTCTAAGTCATTCATATTATCTCCTACAGCTATTATCTTTGATTTATCTAAATTATATAGCTCTATTAATTTTAAAAGCCCTGCTCCCTTGCTTGTCCCATTTCCTATAACATCTAAATAATTTGCTCCACTTCTAACAGACATTCCTATATCATAGTTATTTCTATATTCTTTTTCAAATTCATCTAATACATCTTCATCACCTATTAAAAGAACCTTTACCCAAGGTTTATTCCAAATCTCTTCTGGCAAATTATAAACTATATCATAAGAATATTTATTATATCTTTTTGTATATTCACATTCTCTGTATATATACACTACTTCATCACAAAATATTTCAATTCCTATGTCTGGTCTATTTTCCCATACTTTTTTTATAGCTTCTTTTCTATCTTCTTCTATAAAATGCTCATATACAACCTTTTTATTATTATAATCATATATCTTTCCACCATTATGAAGTATAGCTGGAAGGTCTAAGTTAAGCCTATCTAAAAAACATCCAACTGAAGCTACCATTCTTCCTGTAGCTACAGTAAATTTTCCTCCATTATTAACAAAATATTTTATAGCATCTAAATTTTCTTTAGAAATTTCCTTTTTACTATTTATTAAAGTACCATCCATATCAGAAACTAAAGTATATCCATCAAAAATCTTTTTCATTTTTTCACCTAACCTAAATATATTTTACCCCTTATTTGTCATTTGTATTATTTTTCTACTTAAAGCTCTTGGAATAAACTTATTTCCTATTACAAGCACCTTATTTTTAAATCCAGGAATTATTATTGCTTTATTTTTTGCAAATTTTTTATATCCTTCTTTTGCTACAGCTTCAGCACTCATTAAATATTTTTTTGCACTTTCAGACTTTTTAATTCCAGCCTTAGATTGAAATGATGTCCTTACTGGGCCTGGACATAAACAACTCACCCTAACTCCATAATCCTTTACTTCATCATGGATTGCCTCTGTTAAAGACAGTACATATGCTTTTGTTGAATAATACATTGCCATTTTAGGTCCACCAACAAAAGCTGCTGTTGAAGCAACATTTAAAATTCCACCAGATTTTCTTTCTACCATTTCTTTAAGAAAATACTTTGTTAAATTAGTTAAAGAAATAATATTTATTCTTATTATTTTTTCTTCAAAACCATCTTTTCCTAAATAAAATTCTCCAAAGGAACCTATGCCAGCATTATTTATTAATTTATCCACAATTATATTTTTTTTATCCACAAATTTTATAATTTCTTTACAAGAAGTTTCTAAAGATAAATCTACTGATAATGTTAACACTTCTACTTTATAATCATTTTCTAAAATATTCTTTTTTTCTTTAAGTTTATTTTCATCTCTTGCAACTAATATAAGATTTTCTTTATTCTTTCCATAAAGCTTTGCAAGTTCAAATCCAATTCCCTCAGTTCCACCTGTAATTAATGTATACTTTTTATTCATAATATTACCTTTCTAAAATAAAAGTCTTTACTTATTTATGTGTTCAATTCTATAACCAATTTCTTTATTTGCTAATTTATAAGCTTCTTTTATCATTTCTTCTTCAGTAATTCCATTTCCTAAAAAATAATCAATAGTAAGTTGATTTCTATTTGGGAAATACTTATCTAACATTTCTTTTTCTAAATCCTCTTGAGTAGCTAGTGAATAATCATCTAAAATATGTCTTAATTTAAACCCATTTTTTATTAATTCTCTGCCAAGTAAAATTGCTCTATGACATCTTATTGGATTTTGCATAGCACCTAACAAAGCTATTTTATACCCTTTTTCACATCCATTTTTTAATCTTTCAATTCCCTTTATAAAGTCCTCTTCTTTTACTACCTTCTCAAAATCAGAATATCCTTCTTTATTATATGATACCTTATTTTCTCTCTTAGCTGCAAATTCTTTAGCCATATAAATATAAACAAAACCTTCTTTATTTAAAGTATATTTTAATGACTCTTTATCAAATTGAACATTATATTTTGAGTATGGTGTTCCTCGAATATCTACAACACAATTTATATTAAAATATCTAAGCATATGTAAAAATCTTTCCATACTATAATTAGAATGTCCTATTGTAAATATATCCATATTCTCACCTCTTATTTATATTTTTTACATTTATATATTTTCTATGTATATATTCTGATCCATAATATCTTTATCTTCTATAATAACTCATTTAAAGAAAAAAACGAGGACTTTTATCCTCGCCTTTTTCTTATCCCTTTAATATTTTATCTTACTTGTCCATTTCCATAAATAATGTATTTATTTGTAGTTAATTCGTTAAGTCCCATTGGTCCTCTAGCATGAAGCTTTTGAGTGCTTATTCCTATTTCTGCTCCAAAGCCAAATTCTGCTCCATCTGTGAAACGTGTAGAAGCATTTACATAAACTGCTGCTGCATCTACTCTTTGAAGGAATTTTTGAGAATTTTCATAGTTGTTTGTAATTATTGCTTCTGAATGTCCTGTTCCATATTTGTTGATATGATTTATTGCTTCATCAACATCTTTTACTATTTTTACACCAATTATATAATCAAGATACTCTTTTCCCCATTCATCTTCTTGAATTTCTGTAGCTTCATTTAATACTTCAAGAACTTTTTTATCTCCTCTTACCTCAACATCTTTTTCTTTTAAGGCTTTATAT
>ONGV01000252.1 GCA_900317445.1 uncultured Eubacteriales bacterium
AAAGAATTGAATAAAAAGATAAAAAAAATTTCAAAGTAAAATTTATATACAACATTTTTTAAAAAAATCAAAAGGAGTACAAGCCTTATAAATACAAGGTTTCAGGCTCCTTCTATTTTTATAAACTGTCGAAAACGGGATAATATGTCAATAAAAATTAATTTCCAATAGCTTTAAAAAGTAAAAAAATTAAAATTTGGTATAAGAAAAAAACTTATTTTTTAGACTTTTTAGATATTTTAAAATAGATTTTAAAGATTCTGACAATGATAAATAAACTTATTCTTTAACACTAACTTCCCCAAAATATTATTGAAATATTTTAGTCTATATGATAAAATCTATTTTAGACATTATTTTTATAGACTATGCTAAGTTTAACTTCTTAAAGTATAAATTCTTAAAGTATAAAATGGAGGAAATACATGACAAGAATAAAATTTATGAATACAGAAATTGATAACTTAACATTATATGAAGTTATGTTAAAAATAGATGAACTAATTAAAAAAAATAAAAATGCTTATGTTGTTACTCCAAATGTAGATCACATTGTAAAACTTGAAACCGATAAAGAACTTCAAAATATATACAAGCATGCTGATTTAATTTTAACTGATGGAAAACCTCTTGTTTGGTTATCTAAACTTTATAAAACTCCAATAAAAGAAAAAATATCTGGTTCAGATTTATTCCCATTGTTATGTGAAAGAGCAGCAGAAAAGAATTATAATATGTTTTTTTTAGGAGCAAAGGAGGGGGTGGCAAAAAAAGCTGCAGAAAATTTAAAAAAAAGATTTAAAAATCTTAATGTATCAGGAACTTATTCACCACCTTTTGGATTTGAAAATGATAAGAAAGAAATTGAAAAAATAATAAATATGATACATAATCATAATCCTCATATATTAATTGTCTGCCTTGGATGTCCTAAACAAGAAAAATTTATATATAAATATAGAGAAAAACTTAATGTTCCAATTTCTTTAGGATTAGGAGCAAGTATAGATTTTGAAGCAGGCACTTTAAAAAGAGCTCCAAAATGGATGTCTAAATGTGGTTTAGAATGGTTTTATAGACTATGTTCAGACCCAAAAAGAATGTTTAGGAGATATATAATTGATGATTTTAAAATATTTAAGTTATTTTTTAAATATTTACATAAATAGATTAAATTTTTAAGTTTTAAAATATAATAAAATTATATATTTTTGACATAACTCTGATTTTATAAATATTTCATATTATTAATCCATTCTGAAAATTCTTTAAAAATAATACTAATCTCATCAAGCTTACAATCTAATTTTTTATTCTTCTTATCACATAAAATTTCATATTTATTTTATATATTATGTGATAAGGAAAAAGAAAATATGTTTAATATCTTTTATTAAACATATTTTTCATTTTTAGAACTTTAACTAATTTTTCCAATAACAGTAGCACTCATAGCTTCTGTTAATAAAGATTCTTTTACTAACTCTTTAGCTTCTGGACTTGCAAAATTCTTATTAACTAACAAATTCCATTCTCCATTAATTTTAACTTTAACATCATTCTTTGAAGCATTAAAAATAATTATTATTTCATTCCATGTTCCTTTTGTGATTGCTTTTACTTTACATCCAATAACTTGTTCTGGCAAATTATCTATCCAATTTATATTCTCTAAGGAGTACTTACTTAAATCATAGAAATTTTTTAATTCTTTTCTTAAAGCTATAAGTCCTTTATAGTAATTCATTAAATCTTCAAAGTCATACATTCTGCTCCAATCAAGTTTATTAAGTTCTTTTGAAAGATTATAGCTATTATCTTCTCCAAGCTTTGTTCTTCCTGCTTCTTCTCCTGCTTGCATAAATGGTATTCCATAAGATAATTGAACAAAGGCTGCTCCAAGTTTATTCATTGAAAGTAATTCTTCATCCTTAGTTTCATAATCTTTGTTTTTCTTAACTGAATCTACTAGTTTATCCCAAAATGTACTATTATCATGTGCTGATACATAATTTATTATTTGATTTGGTTGTTTTGGTTGTTCTTTATAAGAAGCATCAATTAATCCACAAAAAGCTCTTTTTATTCTTTCTTCAAATCCAACTCCACCATTTACAAAGCCTGGTGATTCTAATTCATTAAACTTTCCTTTTGCAGCATCTCTTGTATCATCATTAAATATAGAAATTCCATCATTTAAATCTCTTATTGCATCTTTGGTTGCTGACTTATATCCATTTTTAAAGTTACTTGGACCAGCTGACCATGGTTCTCCATATATTATAATATCTTTTCCATTTTCAGATTTATTTATTGCTTCTCTTATTAAATTCATGGTTTCTGTATCATGTAATCCCATTAAATCAAATCTAAATCCATCAACATGATATTCATTCATCCAATATAATACAGAATCTATCATATATTTTTGATACATTCTTCTTTCACTTGCAGTATCATTTCCACAAGCTGAACCATTACAATATGTTCCATCTTCCTCTTCTCTATAATAATAATAAGGAACTGTTTTGTTAAAATTTGAATCTAATGAATAAGTATGATTATAAACAACATCCATAACTACTGAAAGTCCTGCCTTGTGAAGAGCTTGAACCATCTTTTTAAATTCCATAATTCTTACCTCTCCATTAAATGGGTCAGTTGAATATGAACCTTCTGGAACATTATAATTTACTGGGTCATATCCCCAGTTAAAGCCTTCATTACTGCTTTCATCTACAGAACCATAATCAAAAGAAGGTAGAAGATGAACATGAGTAATTCCTAATTCCTTTAAATAACTTAAACATGTAGGATGAACATTATCATTTTTTAAAGTAGTATTTTCTTCAGTAAAAGCAAGATATTTTCCTCTATATTCTTTTTTAACTCCTGAATTTATATCATTTGAAAAATCTCCAATATGAACTTCCCATATCTCAGTTTCATCTAATGGGTAAACAACATGCTTATCATCTTCCCATCCTTCTGGATTTGTTCTTGATAAATCTACTACCATACTACGTAAGCTATTTACTCCACAAGCTTTTGCATAAACATCACCAGTTTCATTAGTAGTTCCGTCAGCATTTATAGTGTAAGTGTAATATGATTTATGTAAGTCACCTTCAACTTTTACAATCCATACACCTTTTTCATCATATTCCATTTGAAAACTTTCTTTTATTGTACTTTTATCTCCATCTTTATATATATTTAAAACTACATCTTCTGCTGTTGGAGCCCATACCTTAAATATAGTTTCATCTTTACTATAATTTGCTCCTAAGTCATTGCCTTCATAGCAATACTTTTCCTCAAATTCCTTTGATTCAAAAATTTCACGCCAATCCTTACCTGATTTCTTTGTTGTAATAAATTCTCTATTTTCTAAATTATCCAATACCATTTCCTCCATATTTTTATTTATACACACTATAATTTTAACATATATAACATAAAATATAAAAGTATGAAATGTAGCAATTTATTAAAATTTATATTTGTCTTTTAAACAATATACTTTAATAGTTTTATATTTAATATCAAAGAAATACTTCCTAAAATAATAAAGGAAATGACTAAGCCTAACAATTGACCTATTGGTAATATTATTCCCAAAGAAGTTTGTACTATTGTTTGAAATATTACACATAATCCTACACAAGTAAGAGCTGTAAATAATATTGATGCTAATTTATATGCTGTTTTATTTTTCTTCCATAACAATATCCCAACTGTAACTGCTGTTGGTAATATAATTCCTAAATCTAAGACAAATGTAGGTTCAGTAGTATATATTTCAATTATCTCCATTGGAGTTCCACTAACAATTGTAGGAATAATAAACATAAGCCAAACTAAGACTGAGCATCCCCCAATAATTAAAAAAATTGAACTTCCTTTTAAATGCTTTAAATATATCTCTTCTTTAAAACATTCACTTTTTATAATATCAATAAGATTAAAAATAGTTGAAAATAAAGCTGATGAAAAGTAAATTAAATAAATAGGAAAAAGTCTATTAAAGCTTACACCCATTATTAAACAAATAGAAGCATACAATAAAGTACATACTAAACCTGCCTTAACTATTTTTCCCCATTTTATTCTATTTTCAAAAATTATTAATAAAATAACCATAATTGAAATTGCAAGCACTACAATATCAGTTCCCTTTGTGGCTCCTACCTTTAATATTGAATTGTAAGCATAAATTCCATCACCATACAACTCAATTTGTTCTCCATAGATATTTTTAACAGAAAAACTCTGTCCACCATTTGAATAAAATATTCCTATACTTGAAGAAATAATAGCAAATATTGAAGTTATAAATGATAAAATATTTTTTATGTCCTTCATTAATAATCTCTCCTATATTTTTATAAAGAATTTATACATTCTAAAATTCCTTTAATATTATCCTTATTTGTAAAATCTATAGGCTCATCATATGCTTTTAATAAATCTTTCTCATCTTCTGTTGGATTTTTTTCACTTTGAAGTTTCTTTTTTAACATTGACATTAAGATTTTATTTCCAAAACTAAGCTTTGAATAATCAAATCCACCTCTTAAATAAAATTTATGAATAACATTTCTTTGTTCTTCAGTAAATGTAGCTTCCCAAACTTTATTCATTTCCTCAGCTCTTCCTGGATTAGAGCCTGTTGCATAAACAATTATATTTTTGCCTTTTAACTCTTGAAAATTCTTCTTTATTAAATCTATTCCATTTATCATTGTGGCATATAATCCACCACCATAAATTATGGTATCATAATCTTGAATATCACTTAATTTTAAGTTTTTATTTTCTTTTATATCACACTTAAGCTCTTCTGCAATCCATTCTGCATATTTTTTTGTATACCCTGATTTTGATTTATAAATTACAACTGTTTTCATATTATTTACCTCTTTATTTTTAATTTTTTATTCCATTGTAAGTAACTTGTTACATAGTTTCTCTTGTGCCTTATGAAAAATTTTCATTTCTTCTTCATCAAGACAAGAAAACATATCAAATACAAAATCCCAATTTCTTTTAGTGTCTCTATCTCTAACTTTAATAGCTTTTTCAGTTTTCTTAATCCTTATAGCTCTTCTATCCTTTTCATCTTGCACAATTTCTACAAAACCCTTTTCTTCAAGCTTATTAACAATTTGCTTCATATTTTGATGAGTAACTCCAGCTAAGTTTGCCATTTCTTTTAAAGTTGGAGCTTCTTCAAAGGCATCAATCATGGTGAGTGCAAGCCACTGTTTTGCTGTAATTTCTTCTAAGCCTTTATCCATTATTGCTTGAAGCCTATTAGCTAAAATAAAAATATTAACATAAGCAATTAAACGTTTGTCCATATTTTCAAAATCGTACATAATATCCTCCTTAATTAAGTAATATATTACCTATATAGGTATTATACTACCTAATTTATTTTTATGTCAATTTGCATATATAAAAAAAGCATAGTGAATATATTATTTTGCTCTTCCGCCCTGCTAGCTCCAAGTCAGGACAAAATAATATATTCACTATGTTCTAACTAAAGGAAAGGAAATTCTTAAACTTGTTTCTTTTATTAAGCTTTATCATTAACTTAGCAAGTTATCCAC
>ONGV01000248.1 GCA_900317445.1 uncultured Eubacteriales bacterium
AATAAGAAAGTGCCTCTGCCAATTCTACTGTTACTCTTTTACCATATTCATCACATCTTCTTGAACCAACTATAGCAACAGCTGTACCAAGTTCCTCTAAAAGTAATACCTTTTATATTTTTATACCTTTTCCTTTGAATTTTTCTAGCAGTTTCTACACGTTCTAATAACATTTTTGAACTTGGTCCTTTTGTATCATTAGACAAATTTATAATATCTACTGTTTTAAAATATTTTTGAATGTCAATTCTATCCATTATAGGACCTGACAATTTTTCTCTATATTTTAAAATTTCGTAATCACTACAATGACACCTACTTTCTCCATAATAACCACAAGGACATGGATTCATAGCAGCAACCAACATAAAATTAGAAGGGAAAACATGAGTATGCTTAACCCTTGCTATGGTTACATTTCCATCCTCCATAGGCTGTCTTAAAGCGTCCAATGTTCTTTTATTAAATTCTGCAATTTCATCTAAAAATAATATTCCATTATGAGCTAATGATATTTCTCCTGGCATTGCATACATTCCTCCACCAATCAAAGAATTCATTGATGCATTATGATGTGGTGCTCTAAATGGACGCTTAGTTATTAATGTTCCTCTATTTTTTAGCATTCCTGCTACACTATAAATTTTAGTAACTTCTAAAGCTTCTTCTTCACTCATTGAAGGCATAATTGTAACAATTCTTTTTGCAATCATTGACTTTCCACATCCAGGTGACCCAGACATTAGCAAATTATGTCCCCCTGCTGCTGCAACTGTTACAAATTCTATAGCTGAATCTTGTCCTTGAACATCTTCAAAATCTATTATATAAGGATTTTCTATATGATGCTTATTGCTATCCACAGATAAAGGTTCATATGGATTAACACCTATTAAGAAATTTGTTACGTCACTTAGTTTGTTGAAAGCAAATATATTTATATCATGTACTAAACTTGCTTCCTCTAAGTTTTCATAAGATACAACAATATTTCTTATTCCTCTTTTTTTAGCTTCCATAACCATAGGTAAAATTCCATCACAAGGACTTAAATCCCCATTTAAAGATAATTCGGATATAAATGCATACTTTTCTATTTCTTTTGCTCTTATTTGTCTAGATTGAAGTAACAAAGCTATAGCCATTCCTAAATCAAAATGAGAACCTCTTTTTCTTATATCACTAGGAGATAAATTTATGACTATTTTCATCTTAGGAAACTCAAATTTTGAATTTATTATAGCTGATTCTACTCTTTCCCTTGCCTCTTTTATTGCTGTATCTCCCATACCAACTATAGATACTGATGGCTGACCATATATTGTATCTATCTCAATTTTAACTAAATATGCTGTTATTCCTATTATTGAAAAACTATTTACTACTGTTGCCATAAATATATATTCTCCTTATACTAATCAATTTTATATTTACATTATTGACAATAATAATAAACTTAAACCATTTATTAGCTAAAATTTAAATATTTTTTTCATTTATTATTTCTATTAAAGATTTTAGTTTCTTATATATAAATTCTTTATATAACTTATGCCTATCATCATATTTAAAATATTTTAATAATATCTCTGAATTTATAAGCTTTTCCTTAACTTCTCCTATTAACATATTGTAGCTAGACCATCTATATTCTTCTGGAATTTCTACCATGTTGGCTTTAACTGGATTTAAATGAATATATCTTGATGTTTCCAACATTTGAATATCATCTTCTATTAATTCTGAAAAATATGTAGCTTGAAATAAATGTCCTATATAATTATATTTTTTGTTAAAATATTTTGTATACATTGAATTAAGTCTACACATAAATCTTTTTAATGGTTCTTTGTCTGTTTTCACCATTAAATGAACATGATTATCCATTAAACAATATGAAACTAATATATAATTTAAATAACTATAATAAATTAAATTATTCTCTAAAATTGATAAATACATTTGAAAATCTTCCTCATCTCTAAATATATCATTCCTATGATTTCCTCTTGTAGTTATATGATATATAGCACCTTGTTGCCATAGTCTTTTCTTTTTACTCAAGTTTTTTCACCTCCATTTTTAATTATTTCCATTATTTCATTATTAATAACTAAAAGAAAAAAATACATGAGAAAAAGCTATACTCTTTCGAATATAGCTTATATAATGCTTTCTACTTATAATTTTCTGGGCACTTAGGGTTCTAGCTAAAATCATTTACTAAAGTGTAGCTTTTATGGGATATATCCATTTAATTCAGTGTCCATATCAAAGGATTCTTAATGATAATTCTAGTCCTGG
>ONGV01000245.1 GCA_900317445.1 uncultured Eubacteriales bacterium
ACAATAAAATTTAAACTTAATGTAATTATTAAAAATATTATTTCATTAATTCTTTTAATTATGATTATTCTTCCAATGTTTTACTGGCAGTCTAATTCTTTTACATTTTATTTTGGATTTACAATTTATTCTTTTATTACAGCTTTATTTTTATCACTATTACATACTAATAATACATTAATTTATAAAATTTTATCTTGTAAACCATTTAAATACTTAGCTTCTCGTAGTTATTCTATTTATTTATGGCACTATCCAATACTTAAAATTTTAGAAAAAAAATTAGCTCATTATAATATTTCATTTGTTAGTTTTTCTGTTATATTTATTATTCTTACATTTATAATATCAAATATTTCTTATAATTTTACAGAAAGACTTTTTCAAAAGAGATGGAGAAGTGAAGTTTTTATTCCTGCCATTATATCTATGATGTTAGCTATCATAGCATTTCCATATGATAACCTTGCAAATGGAAATGAAAAATTAGGTGAACTAAATAACTTCAAAGAAGAATTAGCAAATAAAGAAAAGGAAATTCAAAATAAACTTAATGCTCAAAAATTAGAACAAGCCAAAAAGGAAGAAACAGAAACTACAACAGTAACTCCAAATGAAACAATAACTTCAAGCGAGACACTAACTGCTAAATTTCAAGAGGAAGACCATGTTTCAAATGTAGTAGATGACCCCAAATTAATTGAAGTCTTAGATAGTATAAATAGAATTAATGACATGATTGGTAATGAAAGTATTATTAATCTTGATGATTATATTAAATATAGAAATTTAAAGTTCTGTCTTATTGGAGATTCTTTAAGTACAATATCTATTAATTCCTTATATGATTATATGCCTGCTGCAACAATAGATGCGGAGGGTTGTAGGCAACTTACTCAATCTGTGGATATATTTAATTCATTAAAGTCACAAAATCTTGTTGGGGATACTATTGTTTTAGCTCTAGGAACAAATGCTAGTAATGGAATTGATATTAATGCACTTGAACAAATTTATAATTCTACTGATGGTAAGCCAATATTATTAGTAAACATAATACTTCCTTTTCCAGAACAAGAAACAGAAAGAAATACCTCAATCATGAACTTTATAAATACTCATGAAAATACATATTTAGTGGACTGGCATAGTCACATGAAAACTAGACCTGAATTCTTTATTGAAGATAATATTCACCCTAAAGATGATGGTTGTAACATATTTGCTCAATTAATTATGGCAAAGATTATTGAACTAAAGAAAAACGAAAAATTATAAAAAAAAACTGTTGTTCACAAAAAAATTTTATTGTGAACAACAGTTTTTCTATATATTTAAAAATTATTGTATTTATCAATGTCCTTAGAATCATATAAAATAATATTTTTATTTTCTTCTGAGAATTTTATAACACTATCTGCAAATCCACTTTTAGAAAAAAAGGCATAATATTTATTAACAAATTTATTAAATACTCCATTGTTGGATTTTTCTATTAATGAATTTACTACTTCCATATTAATCTTTTCATTTCTCCACTTGCACTCACCATAAATTATTGAATCTTCATTAATTGCAACAATATCTATTTCATCTTGAGATTTTGTTTTTGAATTATTTCCCCACCATCTGCCTACCTTATTAAATATAAATGGTAATTCTAAGTTTTTATTTTCAAGCATTAAAAATTCTAAACAAATATTTTCAAATATCTCGCCTAAATATTTAGGAATTCCTTGTTTTATTTTATTGTCATATAAATAATCTGACATGTGTTGTTCAATTAATGACTTATTTGAAAATATAAATCTATAATAAAATTTAAATAAATTATCATTAATTTTATATATTGTTTTTCTTGAATTTTCTTTTTCCATAATAGATGTCTCTTTAAATACTATATGAAGGTCTTGAAGTGAAGATATATATTTAGAACATTTTCCTTTTTCTTCTCCTATTTTGGTAGAAATTTCATTTAACTTAGTATATCCTTTTGCAATAGCCTCAATTATTGAATTATAAACTGCTGGCTCTCTTAATTCCTGCTTTAATAAGTTTTTAGGTTCTTCATAAAGATAGCTAGATTTATCTAATAATTCTTCTTTTATATTTTCTTCTATAGAATATTTAGGATTAAATTTCTCTAAATATTGAGGAATTCCTCCTAAAACACCATAAGCTGTAACTCTATCTTCAAAAGAATAACTTGGAAAAAATTTTGAACTATTATAAAAATTAAATGGCTCTATAAGCATTTGAGCTGTTCTTCTTCCATACAATGGACTTTTATAGCTTAATACTTCATTTTCCATAAAACTCATAGATGAACCACATACTATTATAAAAAGCTTAGTTTCTTTAAGGTGATGGTCTATTAAGTTTTGCATCAATGAAGGAAGTGTATGATTTGATTGAGCTAAGTATGGAAATTCGTCCATAACTAATACTAACTGTTTTTCTTTAGCTTGGTTATTTAAAAACATAAAAGCCTTTTCCCAAGATTCAAATGATGATAAAAAATCAGTCATATTAAAATATTCTAATATCTGCTTAGAAAAATTTTTTAATGATATTGTACTGTTATATTCTTCAGCAACAAAAAAAATTGAAGGCTTACCTTTACAAAACTCACTTAATAATGTTGTTTTACCAACTCTTCTTCTTCCATACATAACAACAAATTGAAAGCTTTCTTTAGCATATAACTTATTTAATGTGTTTAATTCATATTCTCTTCCAATAAACATAAATTTCTCCCTTAGAGTTATTAACTTTAGATTTATTAACTTACGAGTTAATAAATCTAAAGTTAATTATTATTATACCATATATTAATATTTATATTCATTGATTTTTGAAATATTTTTAAATATACTGTACACCTAAATTTTCAAGCTCTTTTTCTGTTTTTTCAACATCCTGAGGACAAAAAGTAAATATTCCATCTATAAGCATAGAGACCTTGATACCATTTTTTATAGCTCCCTTAGCAGTAAAAGATGCACATTTAGTTGAATCACAACCAACAATATAAATTTCTTCTATTCCATTC
>ONGV01000244.1 GCA_900317445.1 uncultured Eubacteriales bacterium
ATATAGTCATTTATTATTGCCTCAAGAATTTTTATTTTTCTATCATCAATAGGCATTGTTCTCACCTCTTTTTATTAGCACTCATTAGGGTTGAGTGCTAATGACTATGGTTTAATAGTATATTTTCTTTAATTATTTGTCAATTATTATAATTAGCTTTTTTAATCAATTAAATCTTTAAATATGAATTTATTCTTATTTTTCTTTAATTTGCTTCATTTTCCTACTCATTCTAATATCATATCACTCATAACCATATTAGATAATTCTATTCCTTTTTTGCTTAAAAAAATTCTTCCATTCTCTCTAATTAATAGTCCATTTTTTATATGTTTTTTTATAACTTCTTTATATAATTCATCAACTTTCTTTTTAAATCTAATTTCAAATTCCTTTTCTTCAATTCCTTTTATCATTCTTAGTCCCATAAACATGAATTCTTCAATTTTATCTTTTTCTGTATTTTCTAATTCTTCATCTATAACTGAATTGTTTTCATTTATGTTCTTTATATACTCTTTTATATTGTCTATGTTTTTTATTCTCTTTCCATCTATATAAGAGCTTGAAGAAACTCCTACTCCTATATATTCTTTACATTCCCAGTAAATTTTATTATGAAAACATTCTTTATTATCTTTTGCATAATTAGAAATTTCATACTGATGATATCCTTTAGATTCAAGAAAATCTCTTCCTATTTCATACATTTTTCGCTCCTCTTCTTCTGAAGGTAAATCTAATAAATCCTTATTATATAAAGAATAAAATGGTGTTTTTTCTTCAATAATAAGACTATAACTTGAAATATGGTCTGGATTAAGCTCTACAACTTCCTTTAAACTTTCAAGCCAAATATTAAGATTTTGATTTGGAAGTCCAAACATCATATCAATATTTATATTTTTAAATCCAATCTTTCTTGCAAGAATATAATTTTCTTTAAATTCTTCATAAGTATGAATTCTTCCTATTTTCTTTAATATTTCATTATTTGCACTTTGAAGACCAAAACTTATTCTATTAATTCCTCCATTTAAAATTATTTCTAACTTTTCTTTATTTATTGTTCCTGGATTACATTCTATAGTTTTTTCTGCATTTTCTATAAAATCTAATTTATTTATTGTATTTAATAAGGATTTTAGATTTTTATTATTTAAATAAGATGGTGTTCCTCCTCCAATAAATAAGCTTTCTATTTTATATTTTTTTGTTTTTTCTAATATCTCTTTATTTAATGCTTCTATATATTTATCCATAAATTCTTCTTTATGTGAATAGGATGGAAAGTCACAATATAAGCACTTTTGTTTGCAAAAGGGTATATGTATATATAATGCTACTTTTTTCATAAATTTCTCCTTAAAACAAAAAATCAATAATTAAAGGAGGACTAAAATGCCCTCCTTTAATATATATTATCCTAGTATTATTTCTGCTTGTTCTCTTAACAAATCAATTTTACTTTCTGCATCTACTACTGAAAAATTGTATACCTCTGTGAATATAAAGAAGTAATTTGCAATAGCTATTCTTCTTGCTCTCTCTATTTCTAAATCTGTTTCTATTTTTTCTAATAATTCTACTTCTCTTGCTTCATAATCTCCATCAATTAATGCTAAACCTAATACTTCAAAATATATTATTCTTTTATTTCTTACAGTTGCCTTTGAAAGTACCTTCATTATATCTTCATAACTCATATTTTGAATTTCATAATCTGGCAATTTCAATTCTTCTTTATAATCTTCTATTAATTCTTTCTCTTCCTTAGCAAAAACTTCATCAACATTTGCTACCTGATTTACTAACTCTAAAAATGCTATTGCTTCATCTTTTTTTAATTCATTTAAAAACATATAATTTCCCCCATCCATTTAATAATAATTAATATACTATTTAAGTATATTATATATTATTTTCTATAATTATTCACCTTAATTTTAGGTGTAATGGAAGAAATTATTATGCTAGTCAACTTTTAGTATAGACATAAATGCTTCTTGAGGAACTTCAACAGAACCTACCTGTCTCATTCTCTTCTTTCCTTCTTTTTGCTTTTCTAAAAGTTTCTTCTTTCTTGATATATCTCCACCATAACATTTTGCAAGAACGTCTTTTCTCATTGCCTTAACAGTTTCTCTAGCAATAATCTTACTTCCTATGGCAGCTTGTATTGGTACTTCAAACATTTGTCTTGGAATTATTTCTTTTAATTTTTCTGCAATTCCCCTACCCTTATGATAAGCTCTTTCTGCTGGAACTATCATTGATAGTGCATCGACAATATCTCCATTTAATAATATATCAAGCTTAACAAGTTCTGTTCTTGTATATCCTTTAAATTCATAATCTAAAGATGCATACCCTCTTGTTCTTGATTTTAATGTATCAAAGAAGTCATATATTATTTCATTTAAAGGAATATCATAATAAATAACAGCTCTTGTTTCTTCTATATATTCTATATTTATATAAGAACCTCTTCTTTCTTGACAAAGTTCCATAACTGAACCAACATAATCCTTTGGTGCTATTATTGAAGCTTTTACAACTGGTTCTTCCATATAAGCAATTTCTGTTGGTTTTGGAAGATTTGTTGGATTAGTTATATCTATTACCTCTCCATCTGTTTTTGTAACTTTATATATAACTGAAGGAGCAGTAGTTATAATATCTAAATTAAATTCTCTTTCTATTCTCTCTTGAATTATTTCCATATGTAATAAACCAAGGAAACCACATCTAAATCCAAAACCTAATGCTACTGAAGTTTCAGGTTCAAAATTTAATGCTGCATCATTTATTTGAAGTTTTTCTAAAGCTTCTTTAAGTTCATCATATTTAGCTCCATCTACTGGATATATACCAGAGTAAACCATTGGTATAGCAGGTTTATAACCTGGAAGTGCTTCTTTAGTTGGTCTTTCAGCTTCAGTTACTGTATCTCCAACTCTTGCATCTCTTACATTTTTAATTGAACCACAAATATATCCAACATCTCCTGCACTTAACTTATCTATAGCCATCATTTTTGGAGTAAATACTCCTACTTCAACTACTTCACAAGTACTTCCTGTTGCCATAAACTTTATTTTTGTTCCTGGTTTTACTTCTCCATCAAAAACTCTTATAAAACATACAACACCTTTATAACTATCATAAACAGAGTCAAAGATTAATGCCTTTAAAGGAGCTTCTTCATCACCTTTAGGTGCTGGAAGCTTTTGAACTATTTCTTCTAAAACATCTTCTACATTTAATCCTGTTTTTGCTGATATCATTGGTGCATCTTCAGCTTCAATTCCAATTACATCTTCAATTTCTTGCTTTACTTCATCTGCTCTTTGAGATGGTAAATCAATTTTGTTTATAACTGGAGCAATCTCTAAATTATTATCTAATGCTAAATAACAATTTGCTAAAGTTTGAGCTTGTATTCCTTGAGTTGCATCAACTACAAGAAGTGCTCCTTCACAAGCTGCTAAACTTCTTGATACTTCATAGGTAAAGTCTACATGTCCTGGAGTATCTATTAAATTTAAGATATATTCTTCTCCATCTTTACCTTTGTATATAAGTCTTGCTGCTTGAGATTTAATTGTAATTCCTCTTTCTTTTTCAATTTCCATGTTATCTAGAACTTGAGCTTCCATTTCTCTTTTTGTTAATGTACCAGTTAGTTCTAATAATCTATCTGCTAAAGTAGATTTTCCATGGTCTATGTGCGCTACAATTGAAAAGTTTCTTATGTGTTCTTTTCTATTACTCATATATAAAACTGCTTTATTTTAGCAGTTTACTTCACCCCCATCACTAGAAATTAGATAAATTATATCATACAAATTATATTTATCGCAAACAAATACTCTTCTTTACAGAAACTATATTATATCATAAATTACCTGCCTATTGAAAACTTAAAATCTTTTTTTCCTATTCTAATAACTATTTGGTCTTTAGAGTATATTTTTATTTTAGAATTATCTTTTAAAAAGCTTGAAAAATCCTCACCAAATTCTTTACTTACAAGTTCATAATTATTATCTGCATTTCCTAAGGGAGATAAGGCATTTGTGTTTATCATATTTATTTTTATAAGACCTATACAGCCTAAGGAAAATATTGTTATTAAAGTAATTATTGTTAAATATTTTTTCAACATTTATTTCACCTTCAAAATTCTTTCTATACTTATGAAGGATATCCAAAATATTAATTTTTATACATTATCTTTTAAGGAACTTTTTCTTTATTAATATATTCTGCAATTAATCTTGCTATTAGTTTTGCTGAATTTTTAGCTTCTTGTGATGTATTTACATTAGCTCCACACTCTATAAGCATTGTACTATCACTTAAACTTTGAGTTTTTCTCATGGCTCCATAATTATAAATTACAGGACTTCTTGCAAATCCTGGAAAAAGTTCATTAGCCTTATTATAAAATTCATCTGCTAATGCTTGATTTGCTTCATACCTAGTACTTTTAGTTGCTGTTACAAACATTATTTTAGCTGTACTTTCTCCATTTACTATAGCTGTAACAGCATTTTTGTTTTCAACTGAATCTCTATGAAGGTCAATAATTAGCTTAAAATTGTCTCCATATTCATTTAAATACTTTTGAACTGTTTCTATAGACCTTGCATAACTATCATTATAAGATTCACTGTGATTTGTTTTATCATGTATTACTGATATTCCATAGGTGTTTTTAAGTTCTTCTTCTAAAACATTTCCTACCCCTACAACATTATAATTTTCATCAACTGAATCTATCCCTCCTTCAGCATAAGCTTCAGTTGTGTGAGTGTGATATATAAGAACCTCTGGTTTATTTTCATCAAGTTCCTTTTTTAAAGAGTTATCCCTTATATTATCTACTCTTATAATTGTTTTTTCATCTATGCTAAAGGGAATAATATTATTTGCTTTTATATTAGCTTTTATTCCAAAATAACTTATTTCATTTCCAATTATGCTACTACTATTTAAATTATTTAGCCCTAAAGTTTCAAGGATTAATGTTTTTAGTGTAAGTTTATTTTCTACATATTCACTTTCATCATAAATTTCACTTTCTATAATAGGCATTCCAAAATTAAGAATTTGAATATATGGAAGAGCTCCATTTTCTGTATTTTCTTTTAACACTTTTAAAAGCCTTCCAGAATAAATTAATATAAAAAATAAAAGTACTATTATTCCTATATTAATTTTATGTTTATTTTTCTTAACTCTTATTATAGTTCCATACAAAATAAAGCCTCCTAAATTTTCCTTAGAATTACTTTATAAGTATATGGAAATTTTACATAATTATTAGTATTTTTTTAATTCATAAATTTATTAATATCTTCCATAGTCATATTAGGTTGTATTGCTATATTTATTCCATTTGCAATTATTTTTGATAAAGAATCTATAATTAAATCTACTTCCTTAGGAGTTACTATTAAATCTCCAACATAAGGATTAAGTACTTCCCTTATAAGAACTTCCTTTGCATTTTTATCAATATTTTTAAGCATATTATAAAATTCTTTTCCTTCCTCTGCTTCATTAATTAAATTATCTAAAACCATATCCATAGCATCATTAGCTATTGTTGAAGCGTCTACGACCGTCGGAACTCCAACTGCTATTACCTTTACTCCAAGTTCTTCCTCATTTATTGCTTTTCTATGATTTCCAACTCCTGCCCCTGGGGAAATTCCAGTATCACTTATTTGAATAGTTTTATTTAATCTTTGAATTCTTCTAGCTGCTAATGCATCTATACATATTATTAAAGAAGGTTTTATATTTTCAACTAAAGCTTTAACAACCTCTACTGTTTCTATTCCTGTTGTTCCTAAAACCCCTGGAGAAATAGCAGCTACAGATATGATATTTTCTTCCATAACTTCTGGCATAACCTGACTTAAATGTCTTGTTACCATTATACCTTCAACTACCTTTGGACCTAAAGCATCTGGTGTTACATTCCAATTTCCTAAGCCTATAACTAAAACTTTATCATCTTTTTTAACATTTGCTAGTTCCTTCAATATTTTTCCTAAAACCTTTGATACACTATCCATAAGTTCTCCATCATATTCTGTAAACTGTGGAATATCTAAGGTTATATAGTTTCCAATAGGTTTTCCTAACTTTTCTGCACCATTTTCATTTATAATTCTTACCATATTTATTTTTGTTCCATTAATTTCTTTTTCTTCTAATATAACTCCATCTGCCTCTTTATTATTTTTTTCTTTATACATTTCTCTAGATTCTAAAGCTAAATCAGTTCTTACATTTAACATAAAAACACCTCTTAATTAAATTTATATATATTTATTTTCCCATAATATATAAATTTAATACTTGAATATGTGAAATTTCAATGTTATAATAAGCTTTGTTGAATATGACTCGTACGCAGATTTCCCCAAAAACTGCAAGAGGCCCTATAAAAATTTGAGGGGGTGAATTAAGAATGGCAAA
>ONGV01000242.1 GCA_900317445.1 uncultured Eubacteriales bacterium
ATTGATTGGAGTAGCCTTCCAGCAGGAGCAGAAGGTATTAAACAAGCTCTTTTACAACAAGCAGCTGGTTTGTCATTAACTAGTGAAAAGGTTACAACATTACAAAGTAACTTAGATTCATTAATTCCTGGACTTGCAGGGTTATTAATTACACTTCTTTGTATGTGGTTACTTAAAAAGAAAGTATCTCCAATTGTAATTATTCTTGGATTATTCGTAGTAGGAATTGTATTCCATGTAATTGGTTTAATGTAAGAATTTTAACTTAGCCTAGGCTTTTTGCCTAGGCTTTTACAATAGTTGATAGGAGTATATTTAAAGTATATAATAAAAATAAATTTGCGTATAAGTAGAAAGGGGATATGTTATATGGTTCAATCACTTAATACAAAGGTGGATTTAGTAATGGATTCAACAGCTTTTACAGGAGTTTCAGATTATGGAAAGGTCATGATTGGTGACAAGAGTTTTGAGTTTTATAATTCTCGTGACCCACGTAAAAATATTCAAATTCCATGGGAGGAAGTTGACTATGTTATTGTATCTATAATACTAAAAGGAAAATGGATTCCACGATATGCAATTAAAACTAAGAAAAATGGCACATATACCTTTGCTTCTAAAGAAACAAAAAAAGTACTTAGAACCATTAGAAATTATGTTGGAGCAGAAAACGTAGTTCGTTCTTTAAGTTTTTTTGAAGTAGTAAAACGAGGTATAAAGTCAATATTTAAGAAAAAAAATAAGTAAAAATCATTAAGCTATATTTAGATAAAAATATGGCTTTTTCTTTTAAAAATGATTTATATAAATTATAAAAAATGACAGAATTATATTATAAAATAACTTAATAGAACAAGAAATGAAATTTTATTTATATATAATTAAATTAAGATAATTGTTATAGGAGGAAGAATTTATGGAAAAGAGATGGTGGCATAGTTCAGTAGTATATCAAATATATCCAAGAAGTTTTAATGACAGTAATGGAGATGGAATAGGAGATTTAAAGGGGATAATAGAAAAGTTAGATTATCTAAAGGAGCTTGGAATAGATGTAATATGGCTTAGCCCAGTATATAAGTCTCCAAATGATGATAATGGTTATGATATAAGTGATTATTATGACATAATGGATGAGTTTGGAACTATGGAAGACATGGATAACTTATTAAAGGAAGCAAAAGATAGAGGAATAAAGATAGTTATGGACCTAGTTGTTAATCATACATCAGATGAACATAAATGGTTTATAGAAGCAAAAAAATCTAAAAATAATGAATATAGAGATTATTATATTTGGAGAGACCCAGTTGATGGAAAAGAGCCAAATGGCTTAGAATCATGTTTTAGTGGTAGTGCTTGGGAATATGATGAAACCACTAACCAATATTATTTACATTTATTTAGTAAAAAACAACCAGACTTAAACTGGGAAAATGAAAAGGTTAGAAAAGCAGTTTATGATATGATGAATTATTGGGTTGATAAAGGCATTGGTGGTTTTAGAATGGATGTTATTGACCTTATAGGAAAAGTTCCTGATAAAATGATAACTGGCAATGGACCTAAGCTTCATGAATATCTACAAGAGATGAATAGGAAAGCATTAGCAGGAAATGACCTTTTAACAGTTGGAGAAACTTGGGGTGCAAATCCAGAAATTGCAAAGCTATATTCAAATCCAGCTAGAAATGAATTAAGCATGGTATTCCAATTTGAACATATTGGATTAGACCAAATAGAAGGAAAAGAAAAGTGGGATGTAAAACCATTAGAATTATTAGATTTAAAGAAGGTACTATCTAAGTGGCAAACAACTTTAGGAGAAGAAGGATGGAATAGTTTATTTTGGAACAATCATGACCTTCCTAGAATAGTTTCAAGATGGGGAAATGACAAAGAATATAGAGTTGAAAGTGCAAAGATGTTAGGAACACTTCTTCATGGTATGAAAGGAACTCCATACATATATCAAGGTGAAGAACTTGGAATGACTAACATAAGACTAGAAAATATAGAAGATTATAATGATATAGAATCAATTAATATGTATAAAGATAGAATAAAGAAAGGATATACCCATGAAGAAATAATGAATTCTATCTATAAAAAGGGAAGAGATAATGCTAGAACTCCTATGCAATGGGATGATTCAGAAAACGCTGGATTTACTACAGGAAAACCATGGCTTTCTATTAATGAGAATTATAAAGAAATAAATGCTAAAAAGTCTTTAGAGGATAAAAATTCAGTTTTCTATCACTATAAAAAATTAATAGAAATAAGAAAATCAAATGAAACTATAATTTATGGTGATTATAAACTATTATGTGAAGATGATAAAAATATTTTTGCATATGTAAGAGAACTAAATGGAGATAAGATATTAGTAGTTTGTAATTTCTATGAAAAAGAAGTTGAATTTAAATATGATAAAGATTTTAAAAATGCAGAGATTCTGTTAAGTAATTATGTAGATTCTAGTCTATCAATAGATAAATTAAAACTAAGACCTTATGAAGCAATTATGTATAGAATATTATAAAATAAACTAGTGGCATTTTAATATGCTCTCTTTTAAGTATACAAGTAAAATAAATAAACTTGATACTTAGAAGGGAGCATTTTATTTATATTAATTTACAATTTTTCTAATAACCCCCGTTAGTATAACAAACTAGACAGTAGAGAAAGAGGATGATATAATATTTATGTTGACAAATTTAAAGCATTGAATATCATGAAAGCTATTTAAATAATAACTAAAAGATATAAAAAAATAATGAAATGGGGGAGAAAAATGTTTTGTAAAGTTTGTGGAAAAGAAATTAAGGAAGGGGATGCTTTTTGTACATCTTGTGGTGCAAAACTTTCTGATGATTCAAAATTAAATACTTTTAGCGAAAAGCCAGAAACATCTACTAATTATGAAGATTATGAAAATGATGATGAAATTGAAGAGGAATATATACAACCACATAGAACCTTTAAAGAAACTATGTTTGGAAAGACTATAATTAATTATTTTAAACATCCACTTCAAGTATTTTCCATTATGAAGAATGAAGATACTACATCTACTTCAATAGGAATTTTAGTTGGGACAATTGTTTTATATGGAATTTTTAGTATGCTTTATTTTATAACATTTCTAAAAAACATTGTAGATATTTTTTTTATAGGTATAAATAGTTTATCTGATAATCTTAAAAATGTTCTAAATATAGATATATCTGATTATTATGATTATTCAGAAGAAATAAGTAGCCTTAAAAATGGTATTAATACTTATTTAACTACTAGAGGAGATAACTTTAGTTATTTTATTAAAAGTGCACTTTCTATAGGAATATTAATATTGATAACTTTTGTAATTATAGAAATATGTAATGCAATAATACTTAAAAATAGGATAAGTCATAAAAATATATTATTTATATCAGCTATAGGATTTGTTCCATTATTAATTTCAACAATAGTAAATAATATTTTAATTTATATATCTTTTTTTGCAACAGTAATTATTGCTATATTTGGATTTATAATGTCTTTAACTACAATATTTACTGGAATACTTCAAGTTAGTAATAAAAAAGATGATAAAATTTATTGGACAACAGCTATTAACAATTTAGCATTAACAATTGCTATACCATTTACATTAAAGATTTCTTTAGGTGCTGTTTTAGATACATTTATTAAGTTATTTAAGTATTTAGATCGTTTATTTTAAAAGATTGGTGACAAGATATGAAGTATTGTGAAAATTGTAAAAAAGAATTTCATAGTAATAGCAATTTTTGCCCAATATGTGGAAGTAAATTAAAAGAAATAAATGAAAATCAAAATAATAAAAGAAAAAAATCATCTAAAAAAATAATTATAACTATCGTGTCTATAATTATAGTTGCAATTATAGCAGGAGTATCAATTTATTTTATAAAATCAAAACCTAAAGAGGTTGAAGTTAAAAAGTCAATTGAAGTAAAGAAAGTAGATTTAAAAGATTACCCAACTGTTTCTATAATAATTCAAGCTAAAAATATAGATGATGAAATAACAACAAATAATATTACTATAGAAGAAGAGGATTATTTTGTTAAAAATATTAAAGTAAAAAAAGCCGAAGATAATGATAGATATTTGGTATCATATGAGAGTAATGACAATAATTCAAATAAAGATTTAAATGCAATTTTAGAGTATGCAAATGAAAATGAAGATATTAAATGTAAATTTTCATATAAATCTCCTGAAATAGAAAAGGAAAATAATACTTCAGATAATGTATCATTAAACACTTATGATCCTAATATAGAAGTAATAAAGGATAAATATGAAGGTTTTATAGACAGATTTATAAGTATGATTAACTATGGCAATATATCTTATATGGATGATTATGTTGTAATAGGAAGTAATTTATACAATGATTTTGTTGTGTCTATTGAAAGTTTTAATAAGCAAAATATAAGTGAGCAACTTGAAGAATATAATATTCAGGATGTGAAAAAAATAGATGATGATACATATGAGGTTTATGTATATGAAGCTTATAATATATATTATGGAAAAGAGCATTCAAGAAAATTAAAAACATTTAATTCTATTTATACAGTTCATAAATCTAATGAATCATTTAAATTCACAGATTTAAGGTATGCAGAATAATAAATTAGTAAAAGGGGATTTTTTTGATGTATTGTGGAAAGTGTGGAAATGAAATTTCAGAAAAAGCAAAGTTTTGTCCAAAATGTGGATATAAAATAGAAGAAAATAATTCAGAACCAAAGATAGAAATTAAAAAAAGAAAAGTTGAAGAAAGTTCTAAAAAGCAAAACTTAAATCAAAAAGAAAATAAAACTGAGACTCAAGAAGAAAAAAAAGTAACTCCTAGTGATAAAAAGAAAGGGCAACCTATAAATAAACAATATAAAGAATCTAATAGTGCAAAGAAGAAAAAAATAATTTCTAAAATAAGTTGTATAATTATTTTAATAGCTTTAATTGTTTTAGGGGTAGTTTTTAGAAATGATATAAAATATTTATATTATAAAAGTAAGTATAACAAAAGTGTAGATTTAGAAATTAAACAAAATTATGCAGAAAAAGCTTTTGAAAGTAAAAAAAATAATATTACTAAAAAAATGCTGAGTGATTCATTAGTAGCACTTTCAGAATCAGATTCAAATTATGCAGAAGAAAGATTAAATGAAATAAAAGAAAAAATTACAAGTAATGATTATAAGGAACTTGCTTCGGTTATTAAAGATAATGAAGTAAGTAAACTTTGCAAAAAATCAGATTATGAAGAAGCTTTCAAAAAACTTAGTGAAATAAATAATTTAGGACAAGACATTAGAGAAAATAAAAACTATGATGAAATTATGCTTAATATATGTGCAAATCTTACAGATAACTCTGTACAATCAAGTAAAAATTTATTAATTAAAGAGGACAACATATATTATGGAAATCTTGGCACAAATAATGATTTCGATTATATTATAGAGATAAAGAATAGTGATTCAACTTATAATTCTAAAGTAGCTATTAATTTATATTCTTATAATAGTGATTCTGGAAAATATGAAAATGTTGATACAAAAAATTTTTATAAAGCATATAGTGGTGAAATAAAAGGTGAATATGTTTGTGATAAAGTAGATGATAAAGATAAAGAAGGGTTATATATTTATTATCAAGAAAGTGATTCCTCAGCATATACAACATATAAAGTTATATCAGTAATTAAAATAAGTGATGATAATAAGTTATCTACAATAGCAACTATAAAAGGTAATAGGGGAGCAGATTGTGATGACTTTAATAATGATGGAATATATGAAGTATTTTCTGAAAGTACCAATGAGGGAGGTTGGTATAAAGTCTCTTGGAATGGTGAAACACCACAAAAGATAGCAAATGAAAATGGAGAAAAAGCAACAGATTCTAAAACTACAGGAAAAGGTTCAACAACTACAAATTTAAAAACTAGTGATTATATATTTAGTGATAGTAATACAAGATATTTATCAGACTATGACCTTCAAGGATTAGATAAAAATACACTTGCTCTAGCAAGAAATGAAATATTTGCAAGACATGGATATAAGTTTACGCAAGAACCATTTGTAACATATTTTAATAATAAAACATGGTATACTCCTAATGCAAATTTTATAGGAGATGATTCTGAACTTAATAAATATGAGATAGCTAATTATAAAAAAATTCAAGAGTGGGAAGCAAAGTAGATTGTTTTAAAATATTTAAAACAATCTCAATTCACAATAATTTTACGTGACTTCAATAAAATTAAAATAACGAAAGAATTAATAAAAAGAGATATATTAGTAGTTGGGAGAGGATGTGGAAACCATGGCCTTGAAGTTGCAGGATTAGCTAATTTAGTAAAACTTTTAACAGAAGATGTTGAAAATTTAACATGAGAAAAGCTGCTAAGGGAATAGAAGCACATATAATAAGTAAAAGACAAAAACTTGGACTTAAATAAATTTATAAAAAATTCACAAGAAAATTTATCTTGTGAATTTTTTTATTAAAATTTCAGAATTATAATGAATTTATTTTAAAATAATTAATTATATCTTAAAAGCTTCAAATATCTTTAAAAATATAAGAATATATCATTAAATTAAACTTTGACTTTCTTTGACTTTGGAAATATAATGTACTTGTACAAAGAGATAAGAGATAGTAAATAAGAAATGTTAAAGAGTTAGAAAAGGAGGGCTTTGTATGTTTAGTTTAATACCTTTTGAAAATATGATAATGGGAAATGCAAGTTCATCACTAAGTGATATCTTTGATACTTTCTTTAATGATGATTTAACAAAGATGTTTAATATGGAGGAGTCAATAAAAACAGAGATTAAAGAAAAAGATGATTCTTATTTGTTAAAAGCAGAACTTCCAGGAGTTAACAAAGAAGATTTACAATTAGATTATAATGATGGTTATTTAACAATCTCAGCTGTACAAAATACTAATTTTGAAAATAAAAATGATAATTACTTTGGACAAGAAAGATGTTACAAACAAGTATCTAAAAGTTTTTATTTTGACAATGTTGAAAAAGAAAAAATTCAAGCTAAATTCCAAGATGGAATATTAGGTGTTATTTTACCTAAGAAAAAAGTAAGTAAAAATGATTCTAGTAAAATATATATTCAATAATAAAATATATTTGATTAAAGCATAGAGGAGGCTTTTGTATGTTTGGTTTAGTACCTTTTAAAATGAACAATAAATTTATGGATGGAAAAGATGGATTTGATAGTATGTTTAAAGACTTTTTTGGAGATGACATGATTATGAAAAATTCATTAAAAGTAGATATTAAGGAAACTGAAAATGGATATATATTAGAAGCAGATTTCCCAGGAATGAAAAAAGATGATATAAATATTGAATATAATCAAGGTTATTTAACAATTTCAGGTGAAAAGAAGACTGAAAGTGAAGATAAAGAAAAGAAGGAAAATTATATAAGAAAAGAACGTTACTATGAAAAAGCATCAAGAAGTTTTTATGTAGGAGAAATTAATAAGGATGAAATTAAAGCTAAATTTGAAAATGGTGTTCTTGAAGTAACTTTACCTAAGGAACAAAAAGCAGTAGATAAAAATAATAAAATTGCAATTGAATAGTTTAAATAAAAAAGCAGCATTCATGATTAAAAAATCATGGATGCTGTTTTTGTTTAATTGCATTTAATTTAGAAAGAATAAAGATAAATAAAAAATAAAACATATTAAACATATTGACAAAGTATGTATTAATGTATACTATATTTATATAGTAAATAAAAAGAGCAACAAGAATAATATATAATGGGGAGAGGGATAAACATGTGCGAATTATATGGAGTAACTTCAAAAAAATCAATAAAAATGAATAATATATTAAAAGACTTTTTTAAGCATAGTTATAATCATCCTCATGGATGGGGATTAGCTATTGATGGAAGAGAAGATACCTTAATAAAAGAAGGTAAGGCAGCCTATGAAAGTGAAATATTAAAAGAAAAATTTAAAGAGGATATTGTAGGAAACCTAGCTATTGCCCATATTAGATATGCAACTCATGGAAAAATATGTGAAAGAAATTCACATCCATTTATAAGAAAAGATATTTTAGGAAATACATGGACATTAGCTCACAATGGTACAGCAACTGAAGGAGATTTAGTTGAAAAATATAAAAAGTATGCTTATGGAGAAACTGATAGTGAAACTATTTTAATATTTTTAATAAAAAGAATAAATAAAGCAATAATTTTAAATGATAGTAAGGAATTATCAGTAAAGCAAAAAGGTGATGTAATTCAAAAGGCAATTAAAGATATAACCTTTAAAAATAGAATAAATTTATTATTTACAGATGGGAAAAATCTTTTTGTTCATTGTAATTTAAAAGATAGTTTATATAGCTATCATAAAGATGGATATATAGTTTTTGCAACAACACCATTAAATAAATTTATAAATGATTGGCATCCTGTAAAAATAAATACTTTGTTTATCTATGATGGAGACAAGCTTATTTATGAAGGAGAAGCCCATGAAAATGAATATATTAAGCCAGAATTAAGAGCAGAAACCTCTTATGTAATTTAAATAATAAAATCTAATGATTGAACATATTATTTTGTCCTGATTTGAAACCTATCAAGGCAAAAGAGCAAAATAATATGTTCCACTAGTTAGAAAGTGTTAATTATTACTTTGTGTTGAATTGAAATCTGTCGACAAAAACAAAGTAATAATTAACACTTTTTTATTAAGTAATTCTTATACAATAGCTTTGCCTATATTTTTTCCATCATAATGTACTAAAGTTCCAACATCAATACATTTCTTATATAATTCAGCATCTGGTACACTAACTGTAATCTTTTCATTGGTTTCATTATCTTGCAATATAACATCAACACAATATTTTTCACCTTCAGGAAGTTCTTCACATCCAAAATCTTGTTCTGTAATATCAATAACTTTATAAGTTTTCATGAAATCCTCCATTTATATTATTTGTAAACTAATAATTATTATTGTAGCATAACATAAAGATGATAACAATAAAACACAATTATTGTTTTTAGGTATTTACAAAGAGGTTTTAATATGAAAAAATATAAGTTAGCAGAAATTGAAATGAAATTTGCTGAAATAGTGTGGGAAAATGAACCAATAAAATCTGGTGAATTAGTTTCAATATGTGAAGAAAAATTAAATTGGAAAAAGTCTATACTGATACAGTTTTAAAAAAGCTATGTTTAAGAGGAATATTAGAAAATAATAATTCAATAATACTTATGAGTAAAAACAACTAGTAATTTTGGAGTGAATTTTATGGATAGTAGAAAACTATTAAAACAAAAGGCAAAAGAAAATATAAAACATCATTTTTTTAGAAATGTAATATTAGTATTTATTGCCTCAGTTTTAATGAGTGGGGGGTATATTTATTCCACTAAAGATATTTTTAGTACTGATAATGAAGAAGCAGTAATTAGTATTATTAATGAAAAACAAGAAAAAAAGTCTAATGCAGAAATAGTAAATGAATTACTTAAAGAAACAATAGATGAAAAGGAACATGAAGAGATAGAAGAAAAGAATAAGTATACAAATGGAGTATTGTCAGTATTATTCAATGAAATAACAATAAGTGGTTCATTTATTTTTGGAATACTAAATGTTATTAATAAATATATTTTTAGTGGAGAAATATCTGTATTAATTTTAACTATATTAGGTTTAGGAATTATAGCACTTACTTATATATTTGTAGGAAATGTAATGGTTATAGGTAAAAATAGATATTTTTTAGAGCAAAGAAGATATAATGATACTAAAATAGACAAGCTATTATTTCCTTATAGAATAAAGAAAACCTTACATCTATCTTATATTTTATTAATAAAAAATATTTATCAGCTATTATGGTCTTTTACTATAATTGGAGGATTTATTAAGCATTATACATATTTAATGATTCCTTATGTTTTAGCTGAAAATCCTAATATTACAAAAGATGAGGCTTTTGAACTTTCAAAGGAAATGATGGATGGTCATAAAATGGAAGTATTTAAGTTAGATGTAAGTTTAATTGGGTGGAAGATATTAGGAGCATTTACTTATAACTTAAGCAATATATTTTATTATAATGTATATAGAGAATCTCTTTTTACAGAGCTTTATATGAATATAAGAAATGAAAAAATTAATAAACTAGAAAAAGGATATTTATTAAATGACCATTTGCTTGCTATAAAGGAAAGGAAAAATTTTTCCTATCCTCAAGATAAATTTAGCATACCAATATCTAAAAGACGTAAATGGTTAAATATAGATTATGCAAAAAATTATTCATTTACAACATATATATTATTTTTCTTTTCATTTTCATTCATTGGATGGATTTGGGAAGTACTATTTCATTTAGTTAGTGATGGAGTTTTTGTAAATAGAGGAACAATGTTTGGTCCTTGGCTACCTATATATGGAGTTGGAGGATGCTTGATATTATTTTTATTTAAACCCTTTAGAGAAAAACATTGGTTAATTTTTCTTTTATCTTTTATTTTATGTGGAATAATTGAGTATTCTACTGCATGGTATCTTGAAACTTTTAAACATATGAAATGGTGGGATTACAGTGGATATTTTCTAAATATAAAAGGTAGAATATGTATGGAAGGACTTCTTGTTTTTGGACTTGGAGGATGTATTTTTACTTATATATTAGCTCCTATATTTGATAATTTATATGAAAAAGTAAAACCTAAAATAAAAGTTGTTCTTTGTATTGTATTAATATCTTGTTTTGCAATAGATTTTTTATATTCATTAAAGTATCCTAATTCAGGAGAGGGAATTACAAACTCTATAACATATACAGATGTTAATGAAACAATAACTAAAATATAAATAAAAAAGAGCTTTAGCACAAAAAATTAACTGTGTTAAAACTCTTTTTTTATTTAGTTAAAGTTTGGTATCAACACCATTTACATTAGCTTGTTCATTATCTTCTATAGGAATTACAATACATTTTTGTCCATCAATTATTTGTGATTTTATTTGAGGTACTTTTTGTGGTTTTACTTTAAGTACAATATCATAATTAGATGTATCTTCAGGATTTATATCTTGTATAGAATCATCAGAAGTTATTTCAGCAATATTTTCTGAATTTATTTCTAAGTCAGTTTTATTTTTAGAAGCTTCTTCTAATTTTTTATTTGTGTGTTCTAGTTTATTTTGTAGTATTTCTACTTGTTTTTCAAGATTTTTTTCTTTTTTCTTTTGCTCATTTGCTTTAAGTGCTTTTGTGTCTATTAAATCTTCTGCAATAGGAGGAGTGTTTCCAAACTCTTTTGTATAGAATTTTTCAATTTTTGTAGAAATCTCTTCAGAAACTCCATTTTCAGCTAAAATATCTTGAATAGCATCATTAGTTAAAACTACAGATTCACTATCCTTACCATTAAGGTTGTTGTTTTCATCAATTATACTATTTAGATTTTCTTGAATTTCCATAAATAAGCTTTCAGATTTTTCTTCATCACTTCCAAAGGCATTAGTGATAATATTTTGGAATGTTTCTTTCTTTTCAGTAGCAGTTTTCTTTGAAGAACATCCAAGAACTTCTTCCATTAATTCTGGATGAGAGTCTTTTGCATTTTTTGTATAGTACATAACAGAGTTAACATCACTACTGCGGTCTATAAAAGCTGGAAATACAAATCCGTTAGTAGGAGGTTCTACTATCCAATCTCTAACACGTACTCCTATTCTATTATCATCTTCTAAGTATCCAAGTCCTGGTTTAGAAAGTGATACTGGACATATTGCACATAATATATATTCATATACTTCTTCAGATTCATCTAATTTTAGGTTGTCCTTAGTTTTTGTAATAACATCATAAGCATCATGGAAAATAAGTATTAAAAAGTTTCCTGTATAATCATAACTATCTATTATTGATTTATAAAAGTTATCAAGAAGAGTATCATCTTTTAACTTGCTTTTTTTTAGTGCCATTAAAAAATATTGCTTTTCATTTGTATTTTCTTCATTAAGTGGAAAGTTAAGCTCTAAAAGATTATTTCCTATTGTTCCAGAAAGAACTTTTTTTGCAATCTCTAAATATTTAAAAAACTCATCTTCTTCTAAATTAAGAAAAGTTTCTTTAAAGTTTAAAATAATATTTTTTTCACCATTTACATAACAACCACACATTTTGGTGAAGGTACAATCGTCTTTTTTTAAACGTCTTTTTAATTCTAAAATATCTTTTTTTCTCATTATTTTATAACCTCTCATTTCATGGAAAATAGCATAAAATACATATTATTTTCATGAGTTTTTATTAATAATTACATATTTATAAGTATAATATTGAATAAATGTCTTCGCAAGTTGATTATAATATAAGTCATTAAAAAAAATACACTAAACCTTAAAGTTTTTAGTGTATTTTTTGATGAATTATATATTAATTTTTAAGCATTAATATTCATAAGCTTAGCAGCATTATTATAGAATATATCTTCTAAAGCCTTATCATCTAATCCACAAGTTAAAACCTTTTGTATTTCTACAGTAGGATGATGGAAAGGTGAATCTAGTCCAAACATTATTCTATCATGTCCTATATCTTCATAAGCTTCTTTTATTTTACTTCCCATAGGCATACCAGACATTTCTAAATATAAGTTAGAATATCTTTTTGCCATTTTTAAAGTACCATCAATATAAACTCCATGACCATGCCCCATATGTATCATTATAACTTTAACCTTTGGAAAACGTTCAGCAAGTAAAGCTATGCTCCAAGGAAGAGAATATGGTGGATGTCCACAATGGATAAATACAGGAATATTTAAATCTTCTGCAGCCTTCATTATAGGGTCAACACATTCATCATCTGCAACAAAGGCATTTTGAAGAGGATGAAGTTTAATTCCTACAAAACCACAATCTTTAACATAATGATAAATTTTTTCAATTTCCTTTTCTCCATTAAGAGGATTACAGAAAACTAGTGGTAAAAATCTATCAGGATATTTTTTAAAAGCTTCTGCTAAATTATCATTATCATCAGGACCAGTGCTACATAAAATAGTTTTTTCTATTTCATATTCATCCATTTGTTTTACTAATTCATCTGCAGTAATAGAGACATTTGCCCAGCCTCCAAAGTTACCAATATGTGAATGTGCATCAATTTTTTTCATTTATATTACATCTCCTTTAATTTTCTAATTACATTAGCTTGAGATAAAATTGATATTATAATTGCTGATAAAATAATTCCACTTAAAGTTTGGAATACAATGCCAGGAACTTCTGCTATAGCAAAAGTTAATCCATACAATGGAATTCTTACAAGAGTATATCCTATAATTTGGAATATGCCTCCTAGTATAGCACCTATTAACCATCCAAATTTTAAATTTGGAAATACCTTTTCTGTAATAAGTCCCATAATAGTGGCCATTATTGCTTTAATAAAAAATGTAGGAATAATCCATTGAGCATAACCACCTAAAAGGTCAGCTAAAGATGCTCCTACAGCAGCTGATAAAGCTCCTCTTTTAGTACCTACTATTAAAACAGCAATAAAAATCATACAATCTCCAAAGTGAGTGTATCCATTAATTCCAGGTATTTTTATAAAATATGTACCAAAGAATATTAGTGCGGCAAG